>JANYEP010000061.1 GCA_025363075.1 Chitinophagaceae bacterium
TGATAAAAGTTATTCGTTGTGGCTGTAACGCTTGTTACCACTATGTTGTGGACATTGTAAATACTATCACATCCCTGATAAGATTTTACTGTGTCTCTTACTATCGTTGATGCTGTGTAGTTGATTGAGTTGTACGTTACACTATTGCAACCTGTGTGATCAAAGTTGTTCGTAGCAGCTGTAACACTTGTTACCACTATGTTGTGGACATTGTAAACACTGTCACATCCCTGGTAAGAATGAACAGTATCTCTTACTATCGTTGATGTTGTGTAGTTGATTGCATTATAAGTTACACTGTTGCACCCTGTGTGGTTGAAATTGTTGGTGGCTGGCGTGATATTGCCAACATTCATCGTAATGTTATTAGATGTTGCAGTTAGTGGTGTATAGCAAGCCAAACTACTTGTCATTATGCAAGTAATTACATCGCCATTATTCAAGGTAGCATTTGTATAAGTCGAACTATTTGTGCCAACATTACTGCCATTTAATTGCCATTGGTAAGTAGGTGTTGTTCCCCCATTGGTTGGAGTTGCAGTAAAAGTTACACTTGTTCCTGCACAGATTGATTGTGTTCCCGAAATACTCACAGATTGGGTTACAGGATTATCAGTGTTTTCATACGCCCCCATATCAGGTGTAGTTCGCGTTGTACCAATAATATCTGTTGCAGGTGCACCAGTTGCTGTGCCTGCATTTCTTGCAGGTGAAAGACAACCAATCATTAAACCATCATCAGCAGTTGCCCAAATATTATCTGCTCCAAGAGGTGTGGCACTGCTAACAAATAATGGGTTTGTGTTTAAATTTCCAGTACCAGTAAACCCATTTTGCACAATGCTATAGCTCACAGTAATCGTTCCACCACTTGCATTAATGATACCTTCATTGCCAGCAGTATTGCTCGAATTTCCCCAAATTATACAGTTTTTTACAACAGCATTTGTGCTGGTATTATTCCTGATTCCACCTCCTAATGAATAAGCAGTGTTGCCATACATTGTACAGTTGGTAATGGTTGGGCTTGCAGTACTAATATATAATGCTCCTCCATTGTTTGCTGTATTTCCAACAAATACACAGTTAGTGATAATCGCTGAAGAATTTGTTTGGTTAGTAATACCACCACCAGTTCCTGTACTTGTATTACCAGCAACGTTATTATAAAAAATGCACTTATTGATAACAGGAGAGCAAGTACTTCCAGTGATATAAATTCCTGCTCCATCTCTGTTGCTACCAACATTTACATTGTTACTTGTAAAGGTGCAGTTTGTAAGTGTGGGTGACGAAGATTTAATATTCATTCCACCACCTTTTGCAGCAGCATTAGAAGTAAAAGTACAGTTAGTGATAATAGAGGAAGAGCCATTATTATTAAATATTCCACCTCCATCACTACCAGCTGCATTACTCGTAAACGCAGTATTGGTAATAATTGGTGAAGAACTGTTGTTATACATCCCACCACCTTCATTGGTTGAAGAGTTGAAAGAAAAAGTAGAAGTGGTAATGGTTGGTGAAGATGAATTATTATACATTCCACCACCTTGATCAATTGTAGTATTTGATGTAAAACTATTACTGGTTATTTTAGGAGATGAATTATCGTTATACATTCCACCACCAATATTGATTGCATTGCTAAACGAAAAAATACAATTGGTAAGTGTTGGTGAAGCATTTTTATTTGACATTCCACCACCATTTTGCCTGCTGATAGAACTACCATTTACTGTTAAGTTTCCTGTACCACTTGCATTACCATTTTTAATGGTAAAGCCATCAAGCAAGGCAGTGCTATCGTTACTTACATTCACGAAAACGTGATAACAATTATCTGATGTATCGCTTGCTACGCTTATATCTCCAGAAAGTGTTGTAACATTCGTTGTATAATTTCTTTGGGCTAATAATGTTTCTGTTCCAACAAACCCACCATAAACAGATACATTGTTTTTTAAATAAAAAGCATAATCTCTATTGCTCGTTCCTGAAGCTGACCAAGGATAAGCATTGGGTTTGTATATGCCTGTTGCAACCCACACTTGTGAGCCACAACTTGCAGCAGCATTGATTCCTGTTTGCAAATCGGCAAAGGCATTTGCCCACGAAGAACCATTGTTTGCACCTGTTGCATTAAGGTTTACATATACAATTCCACCCACAATAGTCATTGCTATTGCAGCAGAAGTATCACTACATCCACCAGAAGTTACAACCCTTCTATACCAAGTATTTTGTGTTAAGGCTGAAGGTGAATAATTTTGTGCATTATTAGTGCCACTTGCAGCAGCAAATCCAGTTGCAGAGCCAGTTGTAGAGCTTTGCCATAAATAAATATAAGAACCGCTTCCACCAGTTGGAGTAGTTCCTGTTAATGCAGTTGGTGTTCCATTGCTACATATATATTGTGCAGTACTTACAGTGTTATTTGATATGGTCGAATAAACTGTAACAGTAGTTGCTGTGCTTGTTGTAGTGCAGCTTGTACCTACCAATGCAGTTGCAGGAATCATTACCTGATTTGGCAAAGCATTGGCAAAATTTACAGTGGCATTTGTATAATCTCCTTCGCCTGAACCAGCCCTTGTTAAAAATTGGTTACTTAAATAACCTGTATTATCATCAGTATACATTGCCATTACCTGCACATCACCACTTGTGTATCCTAATGCTGATTTTGGTATAGCAATTTCATAGCCTCTTGTCAAACTGCTACTTGTAGGATTTGCACCAATTGAATAGCCTGTTGTGGGAGAAAAATTTGTTCCTAAATAATTGTTTGGACCACCACCACTGCCAGCAGTTCCACTTAAAGTATATAAATCAAAATAGTATGTTGTGTTGGTATTCTCTGTTCCAATGTTTAAACAGTAATCTGGGTAAAATCCAGCATCAAATGTATTAGCAGAATTAAAATATTTAACACCACTTGGTGCATTTGTTCTTCCAAAATTTCCTGTGTTGTAGCCCCCAGTTTTTGAGTCAATAAACAACATTATTCTGCTGCCATACTTTACTTGTCCTGCAATGGCAAAATAAAAATTATTCGTGTCAGCCCTTACATACAAAGCATTTATTTCATTAACACCAGTAAAACCAGATGTAGGTCCACCAGTTGAGATTGCATAAGGAACACCCCAGATATTTTCTGTGATAGTTCCATCAAACGTAATGCTATTGGTGGTTTTAACAGAATATTGTTGACCACTATTTGCATTTGTTAAAACTGGTGTTGTATAAGTATTTGATGTGCCAGTTTGAACCGTAGTTGCTCCTTGTAAAAACTCGAAACTATTGCTACCAGTGTTTCCTGTGGCAGTAAACGTAACAGTATTGCCACTGCAAATAGCAACTGTTGGTGTTGGAGAAAGTGTTGATGTTGGTGCAGCTAATGGAGCAACTGTTTGTATGTTGGATATTACAGTACCACAACCTGAACCACTTTTTGTATAACTTAAAACATATTGTGTGGGCACACTAATAGAACCTGTTGGATAAGTAGAAGAATTTGCACCTGAAATATTACTGAAGCCCGCAACACTGTTGCTTTGCAATTGCCATTGATATGTTGTAGAACCTGTGCCACCACTAACTGTAGATGTTAATGTTGATGATGCAGAGCTGCCACAAACTGCTGTACCACCACTAATAGTAACTGTAGGAATAGCAACAACAGATATTAAACCAGAAGCATTACTTGTTTTTGTACAATTGTTTGAATTAGTTACAACACAATAATAGTAAAGAGCAGAGGTCGATGTAGTTGATGGTGTATAAGTATTTGTTGTGGCACTAGTGGTAGTAGTTGACACCAAAGTGCCACCACTATTGGAATTGGCTGTGTTGCTGTACCATTGATAGGTGCTGATTGTTCCACTACCTGCTGTTGCAGCTACTGACAACGCTGTTAGCGTTCCTCCAACGCAAACTGTTTGAGTTGATGTTGATGGATTGGTAATAGTTGGCAAAGCATTTACTGTCACAGTTGTTGAAACACTATCAGTACACCCACCAGCTGTAACTATATATCTTACAATGCTTGTACCAACTGAAACACCAGTAACCAGACCACTCGAATTTATTGTTGCAACGCCAATACTTACAGATTTCCAAGTACCACCACTTGTTGCATTTGCCAATGTTGTTGTGCCACCTACACACACACTCGTTGTGCCTGTAATTGCTGCAATAGTTGGCGAAGCATTTACTGTTACTGTTTGTGTTACACTATCTTTACAACTACCACCATTGCTTACAACAAGTTTAACACTATAAGTATTCGCACTTGAATAAACATTTGAACCATTTGTAGTAGTTGCAGTATTACCATCTCCATAGCTCCAGGAATAGGTTGATGCAGCAGTTGATACAATGGTTGAAGTGCCAGTGATACTCATATTTTTTAAGTAAACACTTCTGCTTGCACTTGCAGATGAACTGCTATAAATAAACATTCTGATATGCAATACACTTGCGTCAGGAACACTTATAGATAAACTACTTAAACTAAAAGTTATATTAGAGCCACTGCTTGTTGCAAAATTTTGTGTACTGCCTATTGATGTATATGTAACACCATCTGTTGAATATTGAAACTGTGCAACCAATACATCGCTTGTGTTTCCTCCTGTAACCTTTGTATCTATTGATATTGCTGTTGTTGTTAAATTGTATCCTGCATTGGGGCTAATAATAAAATCGGCATAAGAATTTGTTGCTGCTGCCAATGAAGTGTACCAGCTTGATGCACTTAAATTAACACCATTTGTAAGATTGTAACTATTTAAAGTTAATCCACTTCCATAGCTTAATACCTGACCAGATAATGTTGAACTTCCTGCACCACTAATGCTTACACTACTATTAGATGTCAAAGCCCAGGATGCAGTGTATGCTTGTGCTGTGCCACTTGATCCAGATTGTATGCCAGTAGAGGTGTTGGTAAATGTAAAGCTATTGCTGCTTAAACATTGTGGGCTGGTGTTAATAGTAAATGAAGGTGTTGGACTGCTTGTTGTGGTTACAGTTTTTGTTATACTATCCTTACAACCAGTGCTGCTTGTGGTAATTAATTTTACATAATATGTACTTGCTGTACTGTAAGTTTTATTGGTAATGTTTGTTGATGTAGATGTTGTAGCATCCCCCAAACTCCAAGTATAACTCATAGTTCCAGCACTTACAACTGTTGTGTTTCCTACTAATTGAACATTTGAAATAACAACAGTTCGAGAATATGTTGCAGATGGATTGGCATAAATGTATAAACGAAACCGAATATTGTTTCCACTTGTAACAGAAATAGAAAGACCAGTGTTTGAAATAGTGTTGGATGAACCACTGCTTGTGGGAAAAGCAGTGGCACTACCCAAGTTTGTATAAGACAATCCTCCATCTGTTGAATACTGAATTTGGCCGTACAACTTATCTGATGTACCACCACCAGAAACTGCTGCATCTAAAGAAAATGAAGTGATGGTTAAGTTATAATTATTTAATGGTGCAGCAACAAACTCTTCATAATAATTTGCAGTAATAGCAGTAGGATAATTACTAGGCGATGTTATACCAAATTTATGACCAGAAGAATTGTAACCTTGATCGTTAGTAAACAAACTACCAATGCTTTCATCCTGTGCAGATACTGTGCTTGCACCAGCACCTGTAATAGTTGCAGCAGCACTAAATGGTGATGAAGTTGTATTGGGCCATACAATATTTATAGCACTACTACTGGTATTTAAATAAGATGAGTTAGTATAGCCAAAACTATTGCCACTATTGCATTGCACGTTGTTATTAATACTAAAATTTGCCACAGGGCAAACCGATGGTGCAGTTGATGACGTAACTGTTACAACAATAGTTGCACTATCCTTACAACTACTTGTATTGTATAAATATTTAATAGTTGATGTACCTGCTGCCATACCTGTAACTATGCCACTTGAACTAACTGTAGCGACAGAAGTGCTGCTACTACTCCAAGTGCCACCACTGCTTAAAACTGATGTAAGTGTTGTTGTGCCTGCTATTGGAATAAATGTTTTACCTGTAAGTTGATTGTTCAAGCTATTTAAGCTAATACTATAATTGCATACCGAAGTGCCTACTGTATCCACCCATTTAGCATAGTTTGATATCAGATTAATCATAGCACATTTATTTGTGCTGCTAATAGTAACACTTCCTATAGAGCTATTACCATTAGCAAAATATGCATCATAAATACCAGGAGATGGAAATGCTGTATTAAAATATGTCAGTGAACTTGGCAAATAGCTTGTAGAAGAACTAACAGTTCCTGATGTAATCCAGTTAGTGGTATTGTAGCCCCAAATAAAAGAGGATAAACTTGGGCTTGTAGTGAAACTGCCTAATAAAATGAATATATTCTCATTAGTGGTATTTAAACTAAAAGTAAAATTGCTTGATCCAGAAACAATGCTCCCTTTACTAACTGTTGAAGACGAAGACCAAGTAGTTGCACCTGAACCACCCATACTAAATGTAATAATTGTACCAGGTGAAATAGCTGATGTGCCAGTATTCCAATTTAAATAGCCTTCATTTGTTTGTAAAACAGAGCCATCCCAAGCATTATCGGTAAAAGTAAAAACCGAATTTGCGGGAATTGTATTTAATGCAATAACTCTAAAAGCATCAGGGTTAACTGTTGAAGCTGAAATAATTGCCAAATCACCAGCAGTTTGTGCTTTCCCAAAAACAGAAGTCAGGCAGCTAAATAAAAAAAGGAATAAAAATTTATGAGTAAATCTTATCAGGTTCACAATCGTTTGCTTTATGCTTGCTTAAGGAGTTTTATTTCCCTAATAAATATGGTTATTATTTGTTGATAGGTTGAGATAAAAATATCTACGGTAATGTTCATCTAAAACATTGGATTACGTTTTCATAGGTATGGAGATTGTGAAATAAAAAAAATCGCTCTTGTCGATTCAAACAAGAGCGATGTAAATATAATATTTTCAGGTAAATTTGGTGTTATTTTTTACGATAACGGTTGCAAACATTGAGTTTCAAGCAAATTGCTTTTATGCTATTTCAACACACCCAACTCCTTCCCTACTTTGGTAAATGCTGCAATAGCTTTATCTAAATGCTCTTGGCTGTGTGCAGCACTTAATTGCACCCTTATTCTCGCCAAACCCTTTGCTACCACAGGATAAAAGAAACCAATCACGTAAATACCTTCTTCTAAAAGCTTAGCAGCAAATGTTTGTGCTACTGTTGCTTCATACAACATTATTGGCACAATAGGATGGTCGCCTTGCTTAATATCAAAACCAGCTTCTGTCATTTTTTCTCTAAAATATTTTGTATTGAACTCCAATTTATCTCTCAATTCTGTGGTAGAGGTAAGCATATCCAACACTGCTATGCTTGCACCTACAATGCTTGGTGCTACTGTGTTTGAGAATAAATAAGGGCGACTTCTTTGTCTTAACATTTCAATAATTTCTTTGCGTCCACTTGTAAAACCACCACTTGCACCACCTAATGCTTTACCTAAAGTTCCAGTAATTATATCAATTCTTCCCATCACATTTCTATACTCGTGAGTACCTCTGCCAGTCTTGCCTAAAAAGCCAGAAGAATGACATTCATCAATCATTACAATAGCATCATATTTATCTGCAAGGTCACAAATTTTATCAAGTTGTGCAATAGTTCCATCCATACTAAAACTTCCATCAGTTACAATAATTCTGCTTCTTAAATTAGCTGTTTCCTTTAGCTTATTCTCCAAATCTTCCATATTGTTATGCTCATATCTGTAGCGTTGAGCTTTACACAAACGAACGCCATCAATAATAGAAGCGTGGTTTAAAGTATCGCTAATAATAGCATCTTCTTCATTAAACAAAGGTTCAAATACACCACCATTTGCATCAAAAGCTGCTGCATATAAAATGGTGTCTTCAGTTCCTAAAAAGCTTGCAATCTTTTGTTCAAGTTCTTTATGAATATCTTGTGTACCACAAATAAAACGCACACTACTCATACCATAACCGTGGCTGTCAATGGCTTTGTGTGCAGCTTCAATCACTTTTGGGTGAGATGATAAACCAAGGTAATTATTGGCACAAAAATTTAAAACGGTTTTTCCATTCACTACAATTTCTGCACCTTGTTCGCTGGTAATAATTCTTTCTTTTTTTAATAACCCAGCAGCTTCAATTTCTACAACTTCATCTTTAATTCGAGCAACAAATTTTTCGTTCATATAGCATTTTATTAGAAGGCAAATGTAGAGGATGATTTGAGAAAATATTCTCTTTCTTCACAAGCTAGTTTCATTTATTTGCACAAAGTAAAATAATGTTTACACTTCACTTTAAAGGAAAAGAAATAAGTATTTTAAGCCCAGTTGTAATGGGCATTTTGAATGCAACGCCAGATTCTTTTTACAATGAAAGTCGTAAACAAAGCATTGATGAAGCCTTATCATTAACTGAAAAAATGTTGAACGATGGTGCTACTTTTATTGATATTGGGGGACAAAGCACAAGACCAAATAGTAATATAATTTCTGTTGATGAAGAGTTGAAAAGAGTGATTCCAACTATAGAAGCAATTAGTAAAAAATTTCCCGAAGCAAATATTTCCATTGATACTTACAATGCTGTTGTTGCAGAGCAAGCTGTAGAAGCTGGTGCAATGATGGTGAATGATATTGGTGGTGGAACTTTAGACGAAAAAATGTTTGAAACTGTTGCTGCACTTGGTGTTCCATATATCTGCATGCACATAAAAGGAACGCCACAAACTATGCAGCAACAAACAAATTATACCAATGTTATTGATGAAGTAAAAGATTTTTTTGCAGAAAAAATACAGCAAGCAGAACAAGTTGGCATCAAGCAAATAATATTAGATATTGGCTTTGGCTTTGCCAAAACTATTGAGCAAAATTTTGAATTAGTAAAACATTTTAATCAATTTACATCACTTCAAAAGCCTTTGTTGCTGGGCGTTTCAAGAAAAAGCAGTATTTACAAAACACTTGGCATCACAGCACAAGAGGCACTTAATGGAACAACAGTTTTAAACACAATTAGTGTTTTAAATGGTGCAAATATTTTGCGTGTTCACGACGTAAAAGAAGCAATGGAAGTCATCAAGTTAGCACAGTATTTTAGGTAATTCAAAGCGGTTATCATTCTTCCTTTTCCACTTTGCGTAAGCCATTTTTCCCAATCGCTACAAGTTGATTAATGTCACAACTTCACATTTGCAGCCAATAAAAAAAGCAAATGAAAAAATACATATTTACACACTTAATTTTAGTTTTATCGCTAAACTCATACTCGCAAACAAGGACTGCTGCACAAAACTTGGTTCTCACAAAT
>JANYEP010000117.1 GCA_025363075.1 Chitinophagaceae bacterium
CACCACCCATTCCATTAAACAAACTCACCATTTCTGGCATTGCTGTCATCTTAACTTTTTTGGCACTAAGCGTACCAACAATAGCCCCAATTAGCAAGCCTCCAAAAATCCAAGGATAGTTATTTAAATATTTAATTTCCCCTGCTTCAGTTTTGTATTGATATAAAAAGATAGTACCAAAAATGGCAATCGTCATACCACCTGCTGCAACAAGATTTCCTTTTCTTGCAGATGCAGGATTTGATAACATTTTAAGACCAAGAATAAAGGTGATACTTCCTATTAAGTAACAAAGTGTAAGTATGTTTAATTCCATTTTTTATAATTTTTATTTGCCACAAAGGCACTAAGACACAAATTTATTTTACCAAAAACTAATACTAAAAGACTACTTCTTTTTCTTCTTAAACATTTCAAGCATTCTATCTGTAACTACAAAGCCTCCAACAACATTTAATGTGCCTAAAATAACTGCAATAAAGCCAAGTATTAAAGCCAAATAATTATCGCTTTCAGCTTTGCCCATTACAATGATGGCACCAATAATTACAACGCCATGAATGGCATTTGCACCACTCATTAAAGGTGTGTGCAATACACTTGGTACTTTTTCTATAATTTCTATACCGCAGAAAATCATTAAGATTACCACGTAAATCATTTCCTGATGTTGATGAATGAAGTCTAACATTGATTATAAGTTATGAGTTATTAATTCTAAGTCTTCTAAAATTGTTTCCAAGTATTCTAAAACTGTTTCTGAGGCTTCTAAAACTGTTTCTAAGTTTTCTAAAATTACTTCTAAGTTTTCTTAGATTGTGTTATAGGGCAATAGCCTTCACTCTTTCGTTTGTTACCTCCCCATTATGTGTAATGCAAGTACCTTTTACCAAATCATCTTCAAAATTTAGGTTAATTTCTCCTTCTTTTGTAAGAATTAGTTGCATAAAGTTCAACACATTTTTGCCGTACAATTTACTCGCATCGGCAGGCATTCCACTTGGTAAATTGCTATTGCCTAAAATTGTTACACCATTTGCAGTAACAATAGTTTCGTTGTTTTTTGTTTGAGGTGTATTGCCACCAGTTGCACTTGCCAAATCTATAATTACGCTACCAGCTTTCATTGTAGCCAATACTTCGTTGGTAATTAAAATAGGGGCTTGCCTTCCAGGAATTTGAGCAGTAGTAATTACCACATTTGCTTTGGCAACAGCTTCTGCAATTCTTGCAGCTTGCTTTTGTTTATATTCTTCAGTTTGTTCAACTGCATAACCACCAGCTTTGCTGGCATCTGCAGCACCTTCTACTTCCACAAATTTTGCACCCAAACTCATTACTTCTTCCTTAACAGCAGGGCGAGTATCAAACACTTCAATCACAGCACCCAAACGTTTTGCAGTGGCAATAGCTTGCAAGCCTGCAACACCAGCACCCAATATCAAAACCTTTGCAGGAGCAATGCTACCAGCAGCCGTCATAAACATTGGAAAATAATGTGGTAACATAGATGCAGCAATCAATACAGCCCTATAACCAGCAATATTTGCTTGGCTACTTAGCACATCCATACTTTGAGCTCTTGTGGTACGAGGAATCATATCTAAACTAAAACAAGTAACATTTTTACTTGCCCAGTTTTTAATAGCATCAACATTGCTTAATGGTTGGTAAGCACCCAGCGTAATGGCATTTGCCTTTGCCCCATCAATGTTTGCAGCATTTATAAATAGCAGCAAATCCGCTTTGCCCAATACTTCACTTCTTGAAGCTATGGTTGCACCCTTTGCTTTATATAAATCGTTGCTCGAAAAAGCATTTGCACCAGCTCCATCTTCAACAATTACTTGAATATTTTTTTTGGTAAGCGTTTCAACTTGTTCTGGCAAAAGAGAAACTCTGTTTTCGCCTTGAGGTTCCTTTAAAATTCCTATAGTCATTAGGTGTATTTTGAGGTGGCGAAGATAGGGGTTTGAACGAATTATACAGAACGCTACTAAAACAGATGTACCTGATTTACAACGATACTTTTTTTATATTCCAAATATTATTCTTAGATTTGGTGCAACAAAATATAGCACTATGAAAAAGATTACTTCACTAACGATTATCTATTTGTTTGTTTCTTTTGTTGGATTATCTCAAGATACGGCTTTGGTATGGTCGCTTTCCAGTGACACAAGTTGTACTTTCTCTTCTTTAGCAAACTTTCCAGCAAATACAATAAAAGGAAAAGGTGAAAGGTTTGGTAATAAACTAAATAATATTACCTATGCAAATAGCTACCAAAAAATTCATCCACCAAGTTCTGGTTGGAGCCAAGCATTAGATACCACACCTACAAATGAATCTTATATTGATTTTCCTTTTAGACTACACCCAGATTTTTATAACTTGGGGTGTCAGTTTTCTCCTTTTTTAGTTAATTTCTCGGCATATTTAGGGAGTAATGATAGTGTAAAACTCAATGTTTATCTATATGATAGCTCCTTGTATTACGATAGCACTTTTTATCCTTTTACTAAAGATAGTAGTAGAATAAATTCACCTGTAGGACAATTTCCCCCTTATTATTTCACGTACCTAAATGGTTACTGGTGGTATCACGATATGCCAAATTGGATGTCTGGAAATTATAACTACGATAGTAGTAAGTTACCCCATTACAATGCTTATGATTCTATTGCTCACATAATGAAGATGGGAACTTTCTTAGTAACAAGTACGAACATCAGCACGCCTGACACTTGCACAAACTACCCAACTACCCTTCAGCAATATTTGAACATTAACAAATCAATTCATTTGGGAAATGACAAAGTTGTTTTTGCTAGAGTTTATATAACATCAAATAATAGTAACACAGTAGTAAATATTAAAAATTTTACTGTTGGGGGAGAGTCTGGGTGTATTCTCCCTATCAATTTCAAATCCTTTACTGCACTTAAAAAGAACGATAAAGTACAACTTAATTGGTCTTTAGAAAACGAAATCAATATTGAAAAATATGTTGTTGAAAAAGCAAATAAAAATGATGTTTTTGAAACAATGAGTACTGTTTTGTCAACTAAAAATAAAGACTATACGTCTGTTGATGAAACACTAAATAAAGGAATAAATACCTTTCGCATTAAAGCCATTGCACAAGATGGAAAGGCAACTTACAGCAGCATTGTAAAAGTTTTGTTTGATGATAAAAAAGCAGCAATTGCTATTTATCCAAATCCTGTAAAAAATGTTTTATCTGTTGAAATGCTAAGTACAAAAAATGAAATGGTAACTATTCAAATTACAGATTTGCAATGTAAAATTTTGCAACAAAAGGAACAGCAACTACAAGTTGGCAATAATGCTTTTTCGATGAATACTTCATCATTAGCGAAAGGAATTTATGTGCTAACCATTAAAAGCAACACAAATCAAATTGTAAAATTCATAAAAGAATAATTTTTTTCTTTTCGATAAAACTATTTGTTTTCACTATGCGTATCTATCATCAGTTCACATATTTTCGCGACCTCAAACTTTGATAAATACAACGAACGATACAAAACTTGTGTTAATTGCAGACCTTAAAGCAAAAGACAAAAAAGCTTTCGAGAATTTATATGATAAATACTCGGGTGCTATGTTCAATATTATATTCAGAATTGTAAATTCAAATGAAGTTGCTGAAGATGTGTTGCAAGATAGTTTTCTGAAAATCTGGAAAAATATTGATAGTTACGACGAAAGCAAAGCAACTATTTTTACTTGGATGTTGAATGTTTGTAGAAATACAGCTTTAGATGCTTTAAGAAAAGCAAATGTTCGCCCAAGCATTAAAACAGATACAGAAAATGTTTACGTTGAGGGTTTGCAAACTACGCAGATGAATACAGACAGCATTGGACTAAAAAACTCTCTCAAGCATTTAACAACAGAGCAAAGTGCAGTAATTCAAGCCATATATTTTAATGGATTAACGCACGAAGAAGCAGCCAAAGAACTTGATATTCCACTAGGAACAGTGAAAACGAGAATACGAATGGGCTTAACAACTTTAAAGAATATTTACAAGAATTAATGAATATAAATGATTACATATCATCTGGTATTCTAGAACAATATGTTTTAGGCGACACCACACCTCAAGAAAGAAAAGAGGTGGAGTGTATGAGCCACATATATCCAGAAATAAAAGAGGAACTCAACAAAGTGCAAATTGCTTTGGAAGGTTTTGCTTTGGATAATGCTATTGAAGTTCCAACACACATTAAGAAAAATATTTTTGACCAAATAGAGAAAGAAGAGGTTTTGGCACCTGTTATTCCTGCAAAAGTTGTAGAATTTAAACTTGCTACAATTGCTTCAACAGAAAATAAAAAATCAAATAAAAAATACTTAGTAGCTGCATCTTTAGCGTTACTTATAGGTGCTTCATCGGTTTATTTTATTCTTAATTCAAATTATCAAAACAAAGAGCTTGCTTTAAACAATAAGATTGAAACAATTAACAAAGAAAATGCAGCAAGCGAACAGAGTTTAAAAAATCAATTAGCAATATTGTCTGATGAAAATAATAAATCATTCATTTTGCAAGGTGATGCAAAAAAAGCAGCAGGCAAATCGATGGTTGTTTTGTGGAATAATAAAACTGGAAATGTTTATGTAAACAACGTTCAGTTACCACAAACACCAACAGATAAACAATACCAGCTTTGGGCTTTAAAAGATGGCAAGCCAATAGACTTAGGCGTTTTCAATGCTACCGAAGCAATACAAAATATGAAAACTGTTGAAGGAGCTCAAGCTTTTGCAGTAACCCTTGAACCAAAAGGTGGTAGCTCATCACCACACTTAGAGGAGTTATATGGTTTGGTAAAAGTGAGTGGATAGATTTTACATTTTCTTCAATTTTTTATCTCCCACACCAAAGCACTTGCACCTAATACAGCAGCATCTGCTTCTTTCAATTCACTGAATAAAAGTTTTACTTTATTTTTAAAAATAGGTAGCAAATTGGCTTCCATATTTGCTTTTGTTGGCGTTAACAATAAATCACCAGCCTTGCATAAACCACCAAATAAAATGATGGCTTCGGGCGAAGAAAACATTATAAAATTGGCTAATGCTTTGCCTAAAACTTCTCCAGTAAATTGATATACTTCATTGGCTATTTTATCGCCTTGCATAGCACAATCATAAACAACACGGCTATCAATTTCTTCCTTTGCATAATTACGCATTAAAGAATCTTCTTTGTTATTTTCAAGTAGCTCAAGGGCTGTAAGCCTTACGCCTGTTGCACTACAATAAGCTTCCAAACTTCCTTTAGCATTTGTTCCCCAGTGTTGGCGACCATTTGGAAGAATGATAGTATGCCCAAGTTCACCAGCAAAACCATCGTGTCCAAGAATTAAATTTCCATTGGCAACAATGCCACTACCTACACCAGTTCCAAGTGTTATCATTATAAAATCTTTCATACCCTTTGCAGCACCATACATCATTTCTCCAACAGCCGCTGCATTTGCATCATTTGTTAACGCAGAAGGCAAATTAAATTTTTTGGTAATCAATTCTACAAATGGAACAATTCCTTTCCAGTTAAGATTTGGTGCATACTCAATTGTACCACTGTAATAGTTTCCATTGGGAGCACCTACGCCAATTCCTCTAATAAAATCAACACCTCCAACCTGCTCTATTGCTGGCAAAATAGCTTGATATAGTTCATCAATATAATCTTCAACAAGTGAATGTTTTTTTGTGGAAATAGCACCACGATATTGTATATCTCCACGATGATCAACAATGCCAAACACAGTGTTTGTGCCACCTATATCAATACCTATTGCAAATGTGTTTCTAACACCCAAGGGTGTATTATTTGATGTTGGAGTATTCATATTGCAATCATTTTTATTACAAGCAAATAAACTGATTTGTTTACAACCATAACAAAAAATTACATAACACCAACTTAACCTGAAGGTAATAGAGAGGTAATATTAATTCACTCATTTTGCAAAACCTCAATTATGAATCAATTGATAAAAACTCCTAAAGTATCCGTTATTATTCCTGTTTACAACGAAGAAAATTATATTGTAAAAACCTTGAATGCAATTACTGCACAAGACTACAAAAACTACGAAATAGTTATTGTGAATAATAACTCTACCGATGCATCGAATGAGATGATTAAAAGATTTATTCAAAAGACAAATTTTAGTGGCGGAATAGTGTATGAAACCGAATACAGGCAAGGCACAAACTATGCACGAGAATGTGGCAGAAGATTGGCTACAGGCTCTATCATTGCTATGCTTGATGCAGATTGTGTGCCTGATTATTACTGGGTTTCAAGTGGCGTAAAAGAGTTGCAACAAAAAAATGTAGTGGCAGCTACTGGTGCATATTTTTATTACGATGCTTCTTTTTTATTAAGAACTTTTTCCTTGATTAGTCAAATAACAATTTTTAAATTGGTGAATAGAATTATTCAATGGAAAAAGAAGGGAGCAATTTTAATTGGTGGTAATGCATTTATAAAAACTGATGCTTTAGCAGAAATTGGTGGCTTTAATACCAACCTCACTTTTTATGGCGATGACATAGATATTGCTGTTAAGTTGTCAAAATTTGGCAAGGTAAATTACGCCACAATGCTTACGCTTAAAACGTCTTCACGCAGGTACAAAGCACTTGGTTTTTGGAAAGTGAATTTAAAATACCAAACCATATTTAAAGACATTTTACTTGGCAAACACATCAGCAGCCAAGAATCTTTTGAACTTGTTCATCCAAGATAAATAACAAGGTTTAATAATCTTAATTTAACTGCAATTTAATAAATAAGATACATTGTAACTGTTCTTTTGCAAAACCTAATTAAATGTCCAAAAGAAATATTGATGTAGTCGTAGTAAGCGACTTACACCTTGGTACATACGGCTGCCACGCTAACGAAATAGTAAATTATCTTAAAAGTATTTCTCCCCAACTTCTTGTTCTTAATGGCGATATTATTGATGGTTGGCAATTCAACAAACGCTATTTCCCCATTGCTCATTTGCAAGTGATAAAAGAGCTGATGAACCTTTTAAGCAATGGAACACGCATTGTTTACATTACAGGAAATCACGATGAAATGCTTCGCAGATACAGCGATATTTCAATGGGTAATTTTCAATTAACAGATAAATTGGTGATGGATATTGATGGCAAGAAAACCTGGATTTTCCATGGAGATGTATTTGACACAACAACAAAAGGTGGTGCAAAATTAATTGCCAAATTAGGTGGACACGGTTATGACTTATTGATTCTACTAAACAGGTTTATCAATTGGGTTTTAAAGATATTTGGCAAGCCAAAAATGAGCTTGAGCAAGAAGGTAAAAGATGGTGTAAAAAAAGCGGTTTCATTTATTAACAATTTTGAACAAACAGCTGCAGAGCTTGCAATAGAGAAAAAATATGATTACGTAATTTGTGGACATATTCATCAACCACAAAAAAGAATTGTAAAAACTAAGGATGGAGAAGTGATGTATATGAATAGTGGCGACTGGGTTGAAAACCTTACTGCACTTGAGCTTAACGCTGGTGAGTGGACAATTTACCAATACGATGAAAAGCATTTTGAAAAAGCAACCACACAAGTAATTACAATGAATAAAAAGATGCCAGTACTAAATGTTTTAACAGATGATATTGGAATGTTTATTAATTCCATTGTTGCAAGATGATGAAATATATTTACACGAATGTGTGATATTCGTATCATAAATAAATTCACACACTACTACAATTTTAGAATTTGAACCTTAATATATCGGCACAGGATTTTGGTGCAAATTTCTTGTGGGGAGTTGGAACATCTGCACCACAAATTGAAGGTGCGTATAATGCCGATGGCAGGGGTTTATCAATTTGGGACACATTTGCAAAGCGGGCTGGGAAAATAAAAGATGGTTCTAAACCAAGCGATGCCTGCAATTTTTACTATCGCTATAAAGATGATTTATTGTTGGCGAAAGCACTTGGTTTTAAAGTGTTTCGTTTCTCTATTTCTTGGACAAGAATTTTGCCTGAAGGAACAGGAAAAATAAATCAGGAGGGAATCAAATTTTACCACAATGTTATTGATGAATGTTTGCGTTTAGATCTTGTGCCTTTTGTAACTTTATTCCATTGGGATTTGCCACAAACACTGCAAAAAGAAGGTGGCTGGACTTCGCATTTTATGCTAAGGTGGTTTACACGATATGCAAAGATTTGTGCAGAAGAATATGGTGATAAAGTTAAGCATTGGATGGTGTTAAACGAACCAATGTCCTTTACTGCATTGGGTTATATGCTTGGCTTGCACGCTCCTGGAAAAAAGGGGTTACAGCATTTTTTTCCTGCTGTTCACAACGCAACTCTGGCACAGGCAGATGGTGCAAGAATTATAAGAAGTGAAATAAGTGATGCAAAAATTGGTACTACTTTTTCCTGTAGTGAAATTATTCCACACACACAAAGTAAGCAAGATATTGATGCTGCAAAACGATTGGATATTTTAGTAAACAGATTATTTATTGAACCTTCTTTAGGGCTTGGTTTTCCTCACGATAATTTTAAATTGATGGATGATTTATATATGCATAATAAATCGTGGAAATATGTTGACAGAATGACTTTCGATTTTGATTTTATCGGCATACAAAATTATTTTCCAATTACTGTAAAGCATAGCAACATCATACCTTTAATTAACGCTATGGAAGTAAAACCAAAAACAAGAAAAGTGCCTTGCAATGCTTTGGGATGGGAAGTAAATGCAAATAGTTTTTATAATATCATCAAGCAATTTGCTGCTTATAAAAACGTGAAGGAAATTATTATTACCGAAAATGGTGCTTGCTTTAAAGACCATTTAGTAAATGGTGTTGTGAATGATGACGAGCGAATTAATTATTTTAAAAATCATCTTCTGTCATTGTTGAAAGCCAAGCAAGAAATACCAAAATTAACAGGATATTTTGCCTGGACATTGCTCGACAATTTTGAATGGAATGAAGGATACACAGCAAGATTTGGCTTGGTACATATTGACTACAAAACACAACTTCGCACCGTAAAAAAGTCTGGGTATTGGTGGCGAGATTTTCTCGGATAGAAATTTATTTTAAAAAATTAGCAAACTCAGGCAACTATTTCATCATTTTTTGTGTCTTAGTAAAAGAAAATAAAATACTTTTAACCTTTGAACATTTTTTTGTTCAATGTTGTGTAACACATTATGATGAAATACTTTGCTTTTACAGTCTTGCTTTTTATATCTTTTTCAAATTTAGGTTTTGCCAAACACTTGAAAGGTGGGTGGATTCAATATGAATACATAAGTACCAATACTGCTGCTCAAACCAATAAGTATAAGATAACTGTTCATCAATATATGTCGTGCTCTTCGACTGGTGGGCAAATTGACCCTGAAGTTTACTTGGGCATTTTTGATAGTTGGACAAATCTTTTGGTGCAGAATCTTACAATCAAAATGACTGATTCAACCACTTTAAGCATTACAACTTTTAATCCCTGCATTACTCCTACTCCACAAGTTGGTGATGTCTGTTATAAAATACTTAGTTACGATACAACCGTTGATTTACCTTTTAAAGACGCAGGATATATTCTTGCTGTGCAACGCTGTTGTCGCATTGGTGGAATTGTTAATTTAGTTAGCTCAGCAGATCTTGGAGTAACATATTACAATAAAATTCCAGGAAAGATTCTTGGTATAGACTATTCAAATAACACTAGTCCAGTTTTTCAACAAAGAGATACTGTTATTGTTTGTCACAACACCCCTTTTACTTTCGATTTTTCGGCTACAGATAAAGATGCAGATTCTTTATCTTATGTTTTTTGCAATGGTTTAACAGGTGGTTCAAGTGACCCTAGTGACCCAAATGCTGCAAAGCCAAATCCAGCTGCAAACCCTCCTTACCAAAGTATTAATTATTCTTTAGGTTTTGATGGTACTTATCCAATGAGCGTGGCTGTTAAAATTGATCCTAAAACTGGTTTAATCAGTGGTATTGCTCCTCCAACTACTGGTGATTATGCAGTGTCTGTTTGTGTTTTGGAATATAGAAATGGCGTTTTAATTGGTACTAATAAAAAAGAAATTCATATTAATGTTGCCAATTGCCAGCTATCAGCAGCAGAGTTGAAACCTACTTATGTCACCTGCAATGGATATACTTTAAATTTTGAAAACTTATCTACGGCAACCAATATAGTTTCTTATTTATGGGATTTTGGAGTACCTAATACCACTACTGATACTTCAACAAACCCAACACCAACATACACTTACCCCAATCCTCCAGATACTGGAACTTACACATTAAAACTTTTAGTAAGGTCTGCTGGTTGTGCAGATTCTGCAACATCTAAGGTGAAAATATTTCCAGGGTTTGTACCTGATTTTTCTGTTAATGGATATTGTTACCAAAATAGTTTCAACTTTAACAATACCACTTTTGCTCAATATGGTTTTGTAGATAGTGTGCATTGGGACTTTGGTGAAATATCTTTAAACGATGATACTTCCATTCTTAAAAATCCTATCTACAAATATTTAACGCCAGGTAACAGAACAGTTTTCTTTTATGCCCACAGTAGTAAAGGCTGTGAAGATACCCTTAGCAAAATAATTACTGTTTTAGATAAACCAACTATCATTTTACCATTTAAAGATACCCTAATTTGTAGCATTGATACATTGCAATTACAATCATCATCGAATGGAGTTTCCTACTCCTGGAGCCCTAATTTAGACATATCAAATACTAATATTCCCAACCCACTAGTTTACCCCAATGACACTGTAACATACATACTAACTGTTACCGATCATGGTTGTATCAACTCTGATACAATTAAGGTGAATGTGCTTGATTTTATTACTGTTGATGCTGGTCCCAATGCAAATGTTTGCTTAACAGATACATTTAAAATGCAAACAAATAGTCACGCTTTAAGCTATGTATGGACACCAGCCCTAACGCTCAATGATTCTACATTAAAATATCCATTGGCTGTGCCTACACAAGCAGTAACAAAATACTATGTGAAAGCTAATTTGGGTAAGTGTCAAGACAGAGATTCTGTTACGCTTTTCACTTTCCCCTATCCTACTGCAAAAGCAAGTGTTGACACTTCAATATGTTTATCTCAAACAGTAAAACTTACTGGAAATTTTACTGGAAATGTGTTTCATTGGTCTCCAGGAAATTCTTTGTCTGATAGCACACTTTTATCACCCATTGCAAAACCAAATACTACTACAACATATATTTTTACTGCACAATATTCAGCAGGATGTTTGAAGGCAGTAAGCGATAGTGTAACAGTTACGGTAGTGCAGCCTTTTACGGTTTATGCAGGAAGAGATACCTCAATTGTTTATGGGCAACCCTTGCAGTTATTGGCTTTGGTGAGTCCACTTGAGAATAAATTTTTTCATTGGACAAGCATTCCTTCTTCAAGCATAAAATATTTAAGCGATGTAAATATTCAAGATCCTGTTGCAACTTTTCCTTCTTACATAGATAGTGTTAGGTACATTGTAAGGGCTTTTACTAAGGAACAATGCCAAGACTATGATACCATTAAAATAAAAATATTCAAGACTTCGCCAGACATTTTTGTACCTGATGCATTTACTCCAAATGGTGATGGAATTAATGATGTGATAAGACCAATACCAGTTGGCATTACCAAACTTGATTATTTTAATATCTACAATCGTTGGGGAGAATTGATATTCACCACATCACAAATTGGTAAAGGATGGGATGGAGATGTTAATGGAAAACAACAAGCTTCTGGAACATTTATTTACACTGTGAAAGGCTCGGATTATCTCGGGAAAATCATTACAAAAAAAGGTACAGTTGTACTGATAAGGTAGTTGTTAAATTCTAAAACTAATGCCTTCAATAGCAAGTTCTGTGTTGCTAAAAACTTCTTTAGTTTCGGTTAAAAAACTTTCCAACTCTTCATATTTACTACTAAAATGTCCAATCAGCAATTTCTTTGCAAATGCTTTGCTGGCAATGCTTGCAGCTTGTATGGTTGTTGAATGAAAACGCAATGCAGCTTTTTCGTGCAAGTCTTTTAAATAGGTTGTTTCGTGATAAAGAACATCTACATTTTTCACCTTGTCAATTAGTTCTTCGTCGTAAATAGTATCTGCACAATATGCATAACTTTTTGAAGGTGTATTTGCAACAGTTACAGTTTCGTTTTTAATGATATTTCCATCTTTTGTTTCATAGTCATTGCCAAGTTTTAAACTATCATAATATGCTGTTGGAATTTCGTAGTGCAACACTTTTTCTTTGTCAATTTTTCGAGGCACTTTCTTTTCCCTTATTACAAAACCCCAGCATTCAATGCGATGTTTTGTTGCAAAACATTCCACTTGATATTTATGATGACTTAAAATAATTCCTTCTTTTTCTAAGGTATGAAAATGTAGTTTAAAAGGCAACGTGGTAGCAGCAACATTTAACTGCATTGCAATAATTTCGTCCAGTCCTTTTGGGGCAAATAAATGCAAATCATTTTCTCTACCAAGTAAGCCCATACTGGTTATTAATCCAATCAATCCAAAATAATGATCGCCGTGCAAATGAGAAATAAAGATGTGATTTATTCTGCTTCGTTTTATTTTATAACGAGCAATCTGCATTTGTGTTCCTTCGCCACAATCTATTAAAAAAATATGTTCGCCCAGTGTAACCACTTGTGCAGTAGGATGCCTGTCAAATGCAGGAAGTGCAGAATTGTTACCAAGTATTGTTACGCCAAACATTTTTTTAGTTATTTAAAAGTGTATCCAATTCCAATGAAAAGCACCACGAGAATACTCTAAACTTGGTGTTGGGAATTTAAAGGTATTTAAAACAAACAAAACAGTTTTTAAAACTTTGCTTTTTGTTTTTATTCTTGTTAAATCTATATCTGGTGCAAGATACCATTGTCTATATCTTGGGTATCTGTCATCAGCATTTACTTGGTCTTGTGGAACTCCATTTGCATCTAATGGAATCACGTTAGTGTTGTATGCACCAACAATATTTTCTGCACCATATCCAACGGCTATGTTTAACCAACTTGGAATATTTGATTTTTTAAAAAAAGATTTCAGGTTAGCACTCAACCAATAAGTTTGTGGATTATAGTTTTTAAATAATCTGTCCAGTTTATCCTTGCCATCAGTTCTTATCGCAAATCTTTCAAGTCCTGCATCTGAATATGTTTCATAATGGGTAGAATATTTTATAGTTATTCTTTGTTCATCCCAAGCTAATTCTTGCCCCAATAAAATTGATGTACCTACTATATTTGAGACATAATCGCCCCAACTAAATCCCCACTCAGAACTAAATCCATCCATTACTTCAATTACAGTTTCGTAAGCCATACCTGTCATTCCACCAAGCCAAACATATTTTTTCTTCGAAGCACCAGCCCATTTCCACATTTGCATACTAACCCTTCCTCCAGTATATGCACCAAACATATGGCTCACTTTATCTACCTGCAAATACTCGCCATTATCATCAAAAAAGTGAAAGTTCCCCAAGGGATAATCTTTATACCAAAAGCTGTAGAGAGATGCAAAATTAGTAGCATAAGCCCCTAATTGAAAATAGCTTACAATTTTTGTTTTCTGCTTTGAATAAGGAAAAAAAGCATTACCCTTTAATGTAGGTAATGTAGCTGGCTTTGTAGTATCAATAACAGCAAGGGTTGTATCTATTTTTGGGATACTTAAACTGTCTTGTGCGTTACCAAATAAACTCAAAAACATTGCTACACAAAAACAGATTTTTTTCATTTGTCAAACATAATACATTCAAATAAATAGTTTCACACATTTACCCTTGTCTAAAAAATATTTTCCTAATCTTGCTCGTTATTAACTGTATTAAAAAACATTTATGAATACTACCGCTTCTGAAAAAATTAATGTTTGGCTCGATGGAAATTATGATGCCGAAACAAAATCAACGATTCAAAAACTGCAAGCAGAAAACCCCACAGACCTTGAAGATAGTTTTTACAAAAACTTAGAATTTGGAACTGGTGGTTTGCGTGGAATAATGGGAGTTGGCACAAATAGAATGAATAAATATACCATTGGTATGGCAACACAAGGTTTTGCAAACTATTTAAAATCGGTTTATGGCAATGCTGAAATAAGTGTTGTTATTGGACACGACAGCAGAAACAACAGTAGATTTTTTGCTGAAACCACTGCAAATGTTTTTGCTGCAAATGGTATTAAAGTGTTTTTATTTCCAGCTTTAAGACCAACGCCTGAACTAAGTTTCGCTATTAGAACTTTAGGCTGTAAAGCAGGTGTGGTTTGCACTGCAAGCCATAACCCTAAAGAATATAATGGTTACAAGGCTTATTGGGATGATGGATCTCAATTGGTTCCTCCACACGATAAAAATGTAATTAAGGAAGTAGAAAAAATAAGCAGTGTTGATGAAGTAAAATGGACTGGCGGTGAAGCAAATATTACTTTGCTTGATGACGCAATGGACAACCAATACATTGCTATGATTAAGGATTTAAGCGTTTACCCTGAAATTATTGCAAAGCAACACGATTTAAAAATTGTTTACACTCCAATACACGGCACAGGCATTACACTTGTTCCTAAAACCCTTGCTGCATTTGGCTTTACCAATGTTACTGTTGTTGAAGAGCAAGCAACACCTGATGGAAATTTTCCTACAGTTGCTTACCCAAATCCTGAAGAAACAGAAACAATGAGTATAGGTTTGGCTAAGGCAAAAGCAATGGATGCTGATATTTTGTTGGGTACAGATCCTGATGCTGACAGAGTTGGTGTGGGAGTTAAAAACCACAAGGGAGAATGGGTGTTGATGAATGGCAACCAAACTGCTGTTCTGGCTTTTGCTTATATGATTGAAGCCCGCAAAAACAAAGGCATTGCACAGCCAAATGATATGGTAATTAGCACCATTGTTACCACAGAAATGATTAATGAAGTTGCCAAGCAAAATGATGTGCATTGCTACAATGTATTGACAGGTTTTAAATGGATTGCATCTCTAATTGCTGAGCTGGAAGGTGAGCAAAATTATATTGTGGGTGGAGAGGAAAGTTTTGGTTTAATGATTGGCGAGAAAGTGAGAGATAAAGACGCTGTGAGTGCAGTTGCTTTATTATGCGAAATGGCTGCAGTTGAAAAAGCCAACGGCAAAAGCCTTTATGATAAAATGATTGAAATGTATTTGCAATATGGATTCTATCTTGAATCATTAATAAGCATTACAAAAAAAGGAATGAATGGGCAAAAAGAAATTGCAGATATGATGCAAGGTTACAGAAGCAATCCTCCTGCAACAATCAATGGTAGCAAGGTTTGTGAGGTATTGGACTATGAATTGCAAATTGGCAAAGATTTAGAAAGTGGTGAAAGCTGGACCATTGATTTACCAAAGAGTAATGTGCTGCAATTTGTAACAGAAGATGGCAGCAAAATAAGTGCAAGACCAAGCGGTACAGAACCAAAAATTAAATTTTATTTAAGTGTGCAAACAAAGCTCAATAACAAAGAAGAGTTTGATGCTAAATATACAGAACTTGAAGATAAAATGCAAGCCATCAGAACAGATATGAGCTTGTAATATTATTTTATAACATTAATAAAAATCCCTTGAAACGATATTGTTTCAAGGGATTTTTTGTTTTAAGTTGCAACACCATCTGTTTAGGTAAAATGATGATGTTTTTAGGTTAAAACATCTTCTGTTTGGGTATGCAGGGGCAAACAATTAGGCTGTTAAGTTAAAAACATCACCTTTTAACCTAAACGTTAGGTAGTCAGGGGTAAAAAATTAGGTTCGTAACCTAAACAATTGACCTATTAACCTAAAAACATCATCATTTAACCTAAACGTTTGGGTTATTGCTAATTTGTGAAGTTTGAACTACTAATTAAAATATTCGATATCCAATGTATCTCTTAACTTATTCAAACTACGTGAAGACATAAACTTAAAAGCCAACCCAATCATCAAAAAACGGATGATTAGTAATTGACCAAACATTACTAAAACAAGCACAATAAAATCTTCAGGTTTTTGTATTGTATTTACAATTAAACCTATCAATGGCAGGGCTAAAATGAAACTTAACATTTTTTTAAAAGCTGAATTTATTTCAACCTTTACATATCCTGTTTCGTTTTCAATTTTTCCTGTCATTACACAAAATGCCCCTTTACCAATTTCAGAAGATATAATCCTGAATTCATCATCTTTTACTACTCCTCGAAAAGATTTATCGGTAAAGGCAGATGTCATTTTTTCAGCATATTCTGTTCTTCTGCTTAATCTTTCTATTGAATCATTTTTACTGTTAAAAAGCTTAAATTTTAATTGTATGGTGGGGAAGAGTTTCATATTATTGTAATGCTTGGATATTATGAGAATTGAACAGTTGGGAATACTAAAAATATTTTAATCTTTTTGTATCAAAATGAACTGATTTTACTTTGCTTTTCACACCATCATTTGTCCCCCAAACTTTTTTGCTGCTAACCCATTGATAGCATAATTCCAATAATCTTAATTCGCCTAATTGATTTTTATATGTGCCTAGTAGTAAAATAAACTGATTATTTATTAGTTGAATCAAATTTTAGGTCAGGTATGAACGAAGAGTTCTCAGTCAACTGTAATACATTACTAATAGGATTGTCTGATACTTCAGTATGACTAAATTCAAAAATTGGCTTCTTATATTCGACAGCAAGCAAATTAGCTAAATCGAATAAATAATATGCTTTAATGTTAACATCAAGTGCAGGTGAATGTCCAGAGTTACAAATTGTTGGGTAAAAAAACACTGTATCGTGAACTTGTTTGTGCGTAAAAGGTTTACTATCAGAGGGTGAATATGTTATAAAGGGTTCTTGCTTATTTTTTGTCGTATCAATTCGTTTAAAAATATTATTAGTTACACTGTCATATTTTAAGTTGTAACTCCCAAGAAGTTTGATAAGATTCGAACTATAAGACTTTAAGCTATCAGAATTTCTGCTGCTAAATTGTTTTAAGCTATCAGCATTTTTATTTGCAAATATTGTTAAGCTATCGTTGTACCTTACAGCATTTAATGAATCTCTCTTTTTTTGATTTACTTCTTGCAATATTTTTACTTTCAAACTTTCTTGCTCCTTTAGTGAATTTTCGTTTTCCTTTAAAATAGATAAAATCAGAACTGTTATTATAATAGAAAGTTTCAACCAAGACTGAATGAGTTCTTTCTTTGAAATTAGTTTACTTTTAAATGCCTTAAATGGGTATAGCTTTTTATCGAATAACCCTAAAACTGTAGCCAATAAAAGTAATATAATATTTAATAACATAGTTTATGATACTTCGTGTTGGTCGCAAATTTTTGTAGCCTAAGCCTCGCAGAGCATTCTTAATTCAAACTCCTAAAATCCACAGGCACCAATTTACTTACGCCAGGTTCCTGCATTGTTACTCCATAAATAACATCAACAGCACCCATAGTTTGTTTTAGTAAATAGGTTTTCTTGCACTATGCAATACTCTCAATATGTACACCTTTTCTGCGGTAATATCAATGGTGTAATGAATGTTATAATCGAATGTTGGTGTAAATGTAATACGCACATTTAAGTAACGAACACTGCCCATTGCAGGCGTTATTGCTAAGTCATTCAGTTTTTTATCCAACACTTCAAAGAATCTTTCTCCTAATCCAAGTTGTCTATCATTTTCCCAAGTTATTGCTTCTTGAATATCTAATCTTGCATTGGTGGTAGTGATAATTTGATAAGGCATAACAAACTACAATTTCATTTGTTTTTTAGCCTCGCTCCACTCCATTAAAACAGTGTTGTTGTTGGCAATATTTTCGAACTCTTTTTTACCAAGCTCCATTTGCCAATTGGGTATTGCATCATTATTATCAGCAATATTATTTTCAAGTAAATGCAACAATGTTGTTTTTTCTGTTATAGGTAGCTGTTGCACCAAATCAAAAATTTGATGTGTGCTTAGTGGTAAATAGACATTTGAAGAAGCCATAAAAAAAAATTAATACACAAAAATAATCAAGTTTTCTTAATTCAAACTCCTAAAATCCACTGGCACCAATTTACTTACTCCAGGTTCCTGCATCGTTACGCCATAAATAACATCAACAGCACCCATTGTTTGCTTGTTATGCGTTACAATAATGAATTGAGAGTTATCGCTAAATTGTTTAATCATTTGCGTAAACTTGCCCACATTAGCATCATCCAAAGGGGCATCCACCTCATCCAAAATACAGAAAGGTGCTGGCTTAATTAAATAAATAGCAAACAACAAAGCCGTTGCTGTTAAGGTTTTTTCTCCACCACTTAATTGTGTAATGGAAGATGGGCGTTTGCCTTTAGGTTTTGCAATAATATCAATACCAGTTTCAGCCAAGTTATCAGGGTTTTCCAAAATCATATCAGCAGTATCTTCTTCTGTAAACAAGGCTTTAAATACTTTTTGAAAATTCTCTCGTACTTTATTAAAGGTTTCCAGAAATTGCTGATTGGCTGTTGCTTCCACTTCCTGTATAGTTTGCATCAAGCTATCTTTTGCTGAAACTAAATCATTCTTTTGCTCTAAAATAAATTCATAACGCTTCTTCATTTCAGTGTAAGCTTCAATAGCAGTTGGATTTACTTCACCCATATTTTCCAAACGCTTTCTCATTCTGTCGCTGGTGGCTTGCAACTCTTCAAGTGTAGTATCGGTAAGCCTTTCAGCATCTAATATATCATCAATATTAATTTTAAATTCCACTTGCAAACGCTCTTTCATCCCTGCCAATTGCAATTTCAATTCATTGAGTTTATCTTTTATTTCACCCAACAAATGCTCAACATTTTCTTTGCTTTTTGTTTTCAACCTTAAAGCACTTTCTTTCTCTTGCAAAGCATTTCTTAAATTGTAATAAGCAGCATCGGCTTCGTTCAATTTCTTTTCTTCTTGTTCTTTATTTTTTAATAAAGTAAGTAATAATTTTTCACCAGCTTCCAATGCAGTCCTGCTTTCAATAATCACTTGTGCCGATTCTGCCAATTGCTTGCTATTTGTTTCAATCTGAAGTTTTAAGTTTTGCAATTGCTCTTCTTTAAACTTCAATTCCTGTTGTAATGCATTCAGTTTAGATTGCTGTTTGGTAAGCTCAATATTTTTTTGATTGAAACTATAAGAAGCAGTGTTGTACTGCATTTCAGCAGTTTTATAATCTTCTTCTATTGTTTTAATTTGGGTTGATGATTGTGTTAAATCTTCATTCAATTTCACCAATTCTATTCTTGTAGATGCAATGGATTCTTGTTCAGTTTTCAAACGTGCTTGCATTTCTTCCAAACGCTGTAATGCAGTGGTACGGCTTGCCTGAAGATTTTCTATTTTATTTTTTGCAGCAAAAACCTGGTTGGTTAATTGGTTAATTTCTTGTTCTGTTTGGCGAATTACATTTTCTTTCAGTTCGTTGTTAAAACCAATTACCAAATTGTGTTTGCCTTGAATATCGCCTTTTAAAATGTTTACAATATTTTCTTGAACTGCAATTTCTTCTTTTAATTTCTCTAAGTTTTTTGCACGACCAATTTTCTTTCCTTCAAATAAACCAACGCTACCACCAGTTAAAGTATATTTTCCTTTAACATATTTTCCTGTTTTTTCAAGCACAATAGCACCATTGCTATTTTCAAGTGCTTCATCATTTTCAGCAATAAAAACATTGCCCAATAAATGTTGTGCTAAAGATTTGTATGCATTGTCAACCTCAATCACATCAAGGGCTTTGGTAGTATTGTTTGGTTGGTGATAGTTTTCGTTTGAAGCATTTTTTAATACTGCATCCAAAATGAAAAAATTGGCTTTTCCTTTTTTATTGGTGTCCAATAATTGCACAGCTTGCAAGCCTTCCTTCAAATTATTTACAACATAATAATTCAAATATGGTTCAAGTACATTTTCAACAGCAGCACGATATTCTGGCTTTACATAAATGATGTCTGAAAGTATTGGTGCTTTATGATTCCAACCTTGATTGTTATGTAAAAATTTCACACTTTCAGGATAGCCTTCCATTCTATCAACCATACTTTTCAATAGGTCGTGTTCATTTCTTTTAGCATCAAACTTCCTGTTTTCATCTGCCAGTTGAGAACGCAATAACTCAAGCTCACCTTGCGTTTCAAAGATTTGTTCTTTTGTTTTTTGATGTTGTTCCTGTAGTTGAACCAAATCTGTTTTCTTGGTTTCAAGAAGCGTTTCTTTATCCTTTAACTCAACATTTAATTGTTGCAGTTGAGATTCCCTGTTATTATTTTCTTCTGTAATTTGGTGTGATGAACGTTGCAAATTTTGGATAGAAGTATCGGCAACAGCTACCTTTTTTTCTGCATCAAACTGGCTGCGTAATATTTGCTGGTGTTTGCTTCTTGTTCCATCAACCAACACCCTTTTTTCATCAACAACTTTTCTACTTTCTTCTGTTTCTGTTCTTGATGTTTCAACTTCTGCTTGAAAGCTTTTCAATTTCGCTTCTTCATCAACTACTTGTTGTTTGCTAAAACTGATGCTGTCTTCAATATTTTTTAATTGACCATCAGCTTTTGCTAAAAACTCTTTTAAACCAGTTTCTTTCTCTTGTAAGTATTGTAGTTTCTGCGTTGCAAGGTTTTTCTCATTCTCTTTGGTTCTCACATTTTGCACCAAATCATTAAAGCTATGTTGCATTGTTTGCAATGCTTTTTCCTTCTCAATAAAACCAACTTTTTCTGCTTCCAATGCAGCTTCTTCAGTTGCAACTTCAGCTTCTAATTTTACTTTGCTATTGATTTCATTTTCTTGCTGCTCGTTTAAAGTTTTGTACGTGATATTAAAACCCTGCAAACTTGCTTTCGCCAATTCAACAGCAATTTCCTTGTATTCCTTTTTTATTTCATAATATTTCTCAGCCTTCTTAGCCTGGCTTTCAAGCATCTTTAATTGATTATTTATTTCAAATAATAAATCCTCAATTCTTGCCAAGTCTTGTTCAGTAGCATCTAATTTACTTTTCGCTTCTTTCTTACGGGTTTTATAAATTGTAATGCCAGCAGCTTGTTCAAGCATCCTGCGTCGGCTGTTTTCTTTGTCACGAATAATATCATCCACCATTCCAAGCTCAATAATAGCATAGCTATCAGTACTTACACCGGTATCTAAAAATAAATTATGAATATCCTTTAACCTGCATTGCACATCGTTTAAACGATATTCACTATCACCATTTTTATAAAATTTACGTGTAACGGTTACCGTACTAAATTCTGTTGGAAGAAGGTTTCTGGTGTTTTCAAAAGTTAAACTAACTTCCGCCAAGCCAGATGCAGAGCGGGTTTTAGAGCCATTGAATACCAATGCTCCTTGGTTTTCACTACGTAATGAAGATATTTTTTGTTCGCCGATTACCCAGCGAATACTATCAATAATATTGCTTTTACCACAACCATTGGGGCCAATAATTCCTGTAATGCCTTCATCAAAACTTACAACGGTTTTATCGGCAAAACTTTTAAATCCTTTAATTTCTAAACTCTTTAAACGCATACTTACTTTTTTAGTTTTGAATGTTGAGTTATAAATTCATCAACACAATATATTTTACCATTCAAGCCAAAGCATCCACTCTTCAATTTGAACAAACCCACCAATAAATAATTATTCTTGGGTCTGCGAACATAAAGGTTTCAATTTGCTTAGCGAAGTGGTGAAAAAATGTTGTGAATAAACTGTGGGGAAAAGTTTTTTGGCAGAATTATAGTTGTTCTAAAAAGTGTAATTTCAAATTTATGTTCACTTGCTCTAATCACTTTTTTGAAATTTCTGTTATAACATTTTCTATAACCTTACTACTACAATGTATATGAAAACAGTTGAAATAGCCTTTGCAGGTACAATTTTAGACGTAAGAACGCTTTGAAAAATGCAAAATCAGCTATTGAACTTCATATATGTTCAAACCCTATCTTTGCCGACCTAAAAATAAAAACATAAGTTATGCAACTGAAAGGCTTAGTGCGATTTTTTGCCATTCTACTCATTCTAATTTGCTTGTACCAGCTCTCTTTTACCTACTTTGTTCGTAGCTACGAAAAGGATATGACTGTAAAAGCCAAAAGCTGGGTTGATAGAAATTATCCATCCGCAACAAAAGAAGTTAAAGATGAACTTGTAGAAGTTCGTTTAAGAAGAATTTTAGACAGTACTAAAACAACCAAAATTGGTTGGTATGGTACACCGTACAGCACTGCTAAAGACAAAGAACTTGCCTTGGGTTTAGACTTGCAAGGTGGTATGAGTGTTACTGTAGAAGTTAGTATGAACGAGCTGATCCATTCACTTGCAGACAATACCAGTGACGCTACTTTTAAGAAAGCTTTAGGAACAGCTGTTGTTCAAAAAGCCAATAGCAGTGCTGATTTGGTAAGCTTGTTTATTGATGAATATAGAAAAGCTGGCGGCAATAACTTATCTAATTTCTTCATCAACAAAAGTGGTGGGAAAATTAAATTTTCTTCAAGCGAAGGTGAAGTTGCAAACTATTTAAAGGAAAAATCTGGTGATGCTTTTAAAAATGTAACTAATATTCTTCGTAATCGTATTGATAAGTTTGGGGTAGCTTCTCCAAGCATTAATCCTGATGATAAAAAAGGGATTATTAATATTGAATTGGCTGGCGTAAAAGATCCAGAGCGTGTTCGTGCCATTATCCAATCTACTGCAAATCTTCAATTTTTTGAAGCATATAGAGTACCAGATTTAGTTGAGCAAATTAAAGCTGCTGATAAAGCTTTAGAAGCATATTTATCTGGTGTTACTGTTGATACTTCAAAATCAGCTGATACTACAAAAAAAGCTACTGCTAAAAAAGTTGATAGCACAAAAATGAACCCATTAGTGGTGCTTTGCAATGGTTTTTCTCAACCACAACAAGAAAAAGATGGCGCTCAAAAATGGCCACCAAGTATAGCTGTAGTATCTTTAAACGATACTGCTAAATTGAATGGATATTTAAACCTTGAAGTTGTTAGAAGTAAATTCCCTGCTTTATTGAACTTTGTTTATGGCAAAACTCAGAAAGGTCAAGACAAAGGTGGTAAAGCACTTGAGTATATTAACCTATATGCTTTAAAAACATTAGACAACGGACAAGCTGAGCTTGAAGGAGATCATATTGTTGGTGCAAGACCAAACTATGGTCAAGGTGGTGATGTTGTTGTTGATATGGAAATGGATGCTGTGGGTACGAGCATTTGGGGCAAAATGACTACAAGAAATGTAGGCAAACCAATTGCTATTGTTTTAGATAATACAGTTTACTCTGCACCGAATATTATTAATCCTATTACAGAAGGTCGCTCTCAAATTATGGGCAACTTTACTGTTCCTGAAGCTACTGACCTTTCTCAAATATTAGAGAGTGGTAAACTTCCTGCTCCTGCTAAAATTGTGCAACAACAAGTAGTAGGTCCAACCTTGGGTGCAGCTGCTGTAAGTGGTGGTGCAATGAGTTTTGCTATTGCATTTGGTGTAATCTTTCTATTAATGTTGCTTTATTATAACACTGCTGGTTGGGTTGCAAACTTTGCTTTAATACTTAACATTTTATTTACAGTTGGTGTATTGGCTTCTTTAGGCTTTACGCTTACTGCTGCTGGTATTGCAGGTTTAGTATTAACAGTAGGTATGGCAGTAGATACAAACGTAATTATATTTGAACGTATTAAAGAAGAATTAATATTGGGCAAAAGCTACAGCCTTGCTGTAAACGATGGTTACAAACGTTCTCTTGCTCCTGTATTGGATGCTCACGTTACAAGTTTCTTAACTGCTGCTATTTTATTCATCTTTGGTTTAGGCCCTGTATTAGGTTTTGCTACTACTCAAATGTTGGGTATTGCATTAAGTTTATTCTGTGGCATTTTGGTATCAAGATTAATCAC
>JANYEP010000158.1 GCA_025363075.1 Chitinophagaceae bacterium
CAGTAAATAGTGAAACATTACCTGCATTAATAAAAATTTTATTAAAATATGCTATCAAAATTTATGTTGAATTAATCAATGAATTGTTTTGTAGATGTAGTAACAGTTAATAAAAAAACAGATTCTTGTACTGCTAATATGTTATGGAGTATGCCACTATGCAATGCCAACATTTGATTTGCTTTTAGATTGATAGATTCATCATCTGTACTAAATATTATTTCACCTTCTGCCACTTGAATACTCATTAATCCATCAGCTATATTTTGTGCCATTGCTGCATTTTTATGTAATGCAATTAATACGATACTTAGTCCATTAGTTTTAAAAACAGTTATTGCATTTCTATCGCTTTCATTCCAAGGCTTTTCATTTTTTATTTGCTTTACAATGGCTGGAATGTCAATACTAACAAGACTTCCATCAATAATGCGATTTACTTCTTGGCGTTGATTTGTCGGTTCAATAATTTTATTTTTCATAAAATATATTTTAAATAAATTGTCTAATTATGATTCATCTTTTGTGGTGCGAACCAAATTGATACCAGCTATAAAAAACAATAATCCAAGTATTCCATAAGTAATGAGTGCTTTAACATTACGCTCACCATTTGATGAATTGTTTACAAAAAGTATTGCAGTATAAATGAGTCCAACTATTCCAAGTGCTGTAAGTAATGCTCCAAAAATTCTTTTGATGTTCATTTTTATAATTGTTAGTTGTTAATGAATGTTTAATTGCAAATTGACAACTATTTTCCTGCTTCTTTTTCTGCTTCTGCTTTCATTTTTTCGTTGGCAGTAACTAAAAACTCTACTCTTCTGTTTTGTGTTTGTCCATCATCTGTATCGTTACTATATTTTGGAGCAGTTTCACCAAACCCTTTGGTAGTAAGCCTTGTAGCTGAAATTCCACTATGTGATAAATAGCTTGTAACAGTACTTGCTCTTCGTTCAGATAAAGTTTGATTATATGCCGCCGAGCCTTTATTATCTGTATGTCCTTGTACTTCAATATTTGTATCAGGATATTTTTGAAGCAGCGTTACCAACGTGTTTAAGTTGCCTTGAGCATTGTTTGATAAACTTGATTCGTTAAAGCCAAATAAAATTTTACTATTAAACTCAATAACAATTCCTTCGCCTACTCTTACCACTTTAGCATCAGGAATATTCTTTTGCATTTCCGCTGCTTGTTTATCCATTTTGTGTCCAATTACAGCACCAGTAACGCCTCCCACAGTTGCACCAATGATTGCACCTAAGCCAGTGTTGCCTGCAATTTTTCCAACTACTGCACCAACTACACCACCTCCTGCAACACCAATAGCTGCTCCTTTTTGAGATTTATTCCAAGATTTGCAACTGATAGAAATGATGCTAATGAACAGTATTATTGCAAGTAAATTTTTTGATGTTTTCATTTTTTTATTTTTTTTTGATAATTTTATAGTTGAATTGATATTGCAAAACTGTTGATAATAAAGAGTTTTATTGTTATGTAACTATAGATATTAGTTGCATCATTCACATATTAAACAAAGAAGGCTAAGTATGTAACTTAGCCTTCTTCTATAAAATTCAATCATTATTAATAATGCCTCATTAGATTTTACAATACCATAACTTTTTCTGTGTAAAGCCTTTGCCCATTGCTTTCTATGCAAATTAAATAAATGCCAGTGTGTGCTGGTTTGTTTATTTTGTAGTTACTTGTTTCTTTCGCTAAAAGAATTTTTTGAGAGAATAATTTCGCACCATTCATATCATACAATTGAATGGAAGCATTGCCTGGCTTAGCATCAGCAATTTGAATATTTATAAATTCATATGAAACTATATTCTTCACTTTCACACTCATCTCTTTATTCATATTAATTTGAATGCTGCTGAAGTAATTTTTTTTGCCATATTTATCCGTTTGAGATATGCGATAAAAATTTAATGAATTCGGTTGTTCATCTATAATTGAATATTTATTTGTTGCACTTCCAACTTGACTCGAAGGATTAACAGTAGCAAGTGTTTTAAAGTTGTTGCCATCGCTACTTTTTTCAACAGTAAAGTAGCTATTATTTATTTCGTTTGCGGTTGCCCATTCAAGCAAAATATTTTGTTGCATTGTTCTTCCTCTAAAATAAATCCAACTAATAGGAAGTATTGCACAGCCACTGCCAGCAGGCATTGTAGCTATTGTTGCAGAACTACTAATAGCTCCACTTGTAGTAAAAATTCTTCCATTTATTGAATCAACAGCTATTAAACTAACTGCTGCATTATTGCAAACAAGTGTGCCACTAAAAATTGAATTATTATTGATGTTTACAGCACCTTCGACCTTCCAAAAAACGTTCTTTGCTTGAGCTCCGTTCAGCAAAATTACTTTAGAAAAAGTGCTTGTTGAAAATGCTCCATTAACCTTTATAACAAACACAGCGTTGGTATTATCTTGTGCATTTAGATAAACAATATTTGTTAATACTGTTGCTGAATTTAAAAGATATGTATGTGGCGTTAACACAAGATTATTTCCAAATTGTGCTGGATATAACAATTCAATATCAGGCGTTACAATATTTAAATAATTATAAATATTTTGTAAGTCTGCTGCACAAGTTGCAGTTGATACATCTGGATTTTTGTGAATAGTACCATTCACTTTTGTTGAATCAAAACCTGATGTTAAACCAACATTTGTTCCAACATCTCCAAGAACATAAGTAGCACCACTATTAGTTACTGAGCCATTGCCAGAAAATATTGCATAACAAGCAGCACTGCCAAGCACAGGAGATGCTGGTCCAGTGAGGATTGTAGCTCCACAACCAGTAGGAATTGCAGTTGTTACACCATTAAAAGTAATAGCACCTGTTGTTGATAAAACTCTTCCTTCTAAAGTGTCATTTGTTGTCATATTAATTGCAGCATTATTTGCAACAATTGTACCTCTCATATAAGTTGCGGTTGCCATATCAACAACACCTTCAACTTTCCAAAAAACATTGCAGGCTTGTGTACCATTAAGTAATTTTATTTTTGCAGCAGCATTAATAGAAAATGCTCCTTGTATTTGAAAAATAAATACAGCATTGGGATTCCCTTTTCCGTCTAAATAAAGCGTTGCATTTAGTGTTGATGTGCTGAATATTTTGTAAACACCAGCAACTAATGTATCGCCATTGCCTAATAGATTTGAGGGAAAAAATGTAGGCGTTGCAATGTTTAATTGGTTGTACATAATCAATAAATCAGCAGCACACTGTGCAGCAGCACCATCACTGTTGTGAAGCACCCCATTTACATTTCCAAAGCCAGTAATAGGTCCATTGTTAGTTCCTATATTTCCTGTGAATTGAGATGAACCTGTGTTTGTAACAGCACCATCGGTGCTAAATGCAATGAAGTTTGCAGCAGTACCCAAAAAGGGTGTTTGAGCAAAATTTGTTTTAGGAAGAATTAGTAAAGTAAAGATTGTTACAATGCTTGGTAACATTATTTTTACTGGGATAGCAATTTTTTTAAGTAAATTTTTTTTCATATTGCAAAGGTCAAAGCCTTTGTGGTCTTATATTTTACACATCTATTGATAAAGTTTACATAATTCATTTATTACAAGTTTGTTTGATTTTTTAGCATCAGTATTACTAAATGCTTCCTTTTAATTCTTTGCAATTGCCCCTCTTGCAAGCTCTGCCATTTCTGCATATTCTTTAGATAATTCACTTATCTCGTGTTCTGTTTTTTCTTCAACATTAATAACAGCGTTGTTTGCTGGCTTGTGAGATGCTACTAGTTCATTCACTTTTAAGTGCAGCGAACCAGCAAAACGATTGAATGTTTTTTGAATAACAAAGAGGCTTAAAAAAGTAATACCCAGAATCATATCTCCAATGCAATGATGAATATCTTGAGTATAAAACCCTTTATTGGTAATCCAAAATATTACAGTAAACAACGCAACAATAAATGTGAGTGAGTTGCCTAGAATAGTTGTAATAACTGTTGTTACTTTTTCAAAAATTCTTTCGGTGTGTCGGTATGTGTTTTTCATTAAAATTATAATTTTTATAGGCATTTAAAGTATTGGATAAAATAAAAAGGCAGAGTAGTTAAACTCCACCTTTTTACAAAAACCCCCACTATCAAACTTATTTTTTAGTACTGCTTGCTATATCTTTTATTGCTTGTCCAAGATTATCTACATCTTTATTAAACTCACTTTTGAAAGCTTCCCAATCGCTATGTTGTTTGTCATAGTTATCAATTTTTACTTTCAAATTATGATTTTGTTGTTCTAAATTTTCTATCTTATGAGCATAAACAATGTCAGCTGTAACGCCAGCTTTTTTCATTTTATTTTTTAGGTCAGCTATTTTAATTTCATTGTTTTTAATGGTTACTTCTGCAACATTTTTAAACATCTTCCATTCTTCAGCATTTGCAGCTTTTTCCGCAACAACTGCTGAATCTTTTATTACTTCTTTTAAATTTTGTTTAGCATCTTCTACTTTAATTTCTGCATTGCTTACTTTCTCTTCTGAAGAGTTACAACTGGTAAAACTTGCTACTGCGACAACTGCCGCTATAGCAATTGTAAAAATTATTTTTTTCATTTTGACTTTTTTGTGTTTATTAATTTATTGGTATTAAAGAGCCGCCATAATTTTGTGTAACTCTTCTTTTGTTTTGCCGAGTTTTACTTGAAGTCGTACAAGCATTTCATCTTTTTTGCGTTCAAAAAACATTAAATCGTTGTCGGTTAATGTGGCAAATTTTTGTTTCAATTTCAATTTTTGCTCATCCCAAGTTCCTTTTACTTCTGTAGTATTCATTTCTCTTTTTTATAATATTGAAAAGATTTTCATAATGCAAAGGTGAGTAATGAAACTGTTATAAACATTGCATTTCATTGAATAAATTTTGCATCTTTCACACCTGTTGTAAAACTTTTATTTAGATCCCTTCATTGCTTTTTTCAAAATCGTGTTCTTCAATTTTAGATTCTATAATCTCATCTTTTAAATCTTGATGATGATTGTGCTTTCTATTTCTTTGAAATAAAATGACGAAGAAAATTATGAATAATACACCGATAATGATTGCAGCTTGCTGTGCTTTGTCCATTGTTTAATGTTTTAAAAATTCTTGTATTTATAATTTAAATACTCAGTGATAAATTGATGTGTAATAAAATATCTCTAATTTAATTTCATCAATTTTTAGTGTTATACTAATTTTTTTTGACGTTTTATTAAGTGTACTTTATAGTACAAACCCAATGGTAGCTTGATACCAAATGTTTTTATAACGTGGTGTCGAGGATGTTCCATCTCCATTATTATTCTGTACATCCCAACCAACTCTAGCACCAAATACAACGTTTTTTTCATTAATATCAAATCCTGTTAAAACACTTAAAATATTTTTGCGAATGTTATCGTTGTTAAACTCTTGTTGTTGTGCATTGCTTGTAGTTGATGTGGTAAACACATCTGTTTGCTTTAATAAAAAAGCATATTGTGGTCCAACAAGCACAGTGAAATGTGCTGTTGGTTTAATAGCAAACAATAACGGAATATCAATGTAGTTTGTAGTTCGTGTAAATTCATAAGGGCTGCCAAGAATAGTTCCTGTTCCCTTGAATCCTTTTTGAGAGAATAACACTTCTGGTTGAAAAGCAAAATACTCTGCAAAAGGAATAGATAAGAAACCCCCAACTGCCAATCCAAATTTAGAATCTGCGTGGAATGTATTGTCTTTTGAGTCGAATACATTTGAATAATTCGCACCTACTTTAAGACCCAATTTGATGTCGTTTTTGCTACTTGTTTTAGTTTGTGCAATGCTGCTACCAGTGATGCCTACAAATGCTATAATAGCTAAGATAATTTTGTTCATTTTATTTTTTTTGTAAAAGAATTTTTATACTGCAAAGTTGCACAATTAAACATTGACAGGTATTACACAATGATTGATGTTCGTTGCATTATTCCCACTTTTACTCTTCGTAGAAATAGTAAGTTTGAGTATAAATAAACACTTTTTTTGAATGTGTGAATTTTGTAACTATTCCCACAAACTAAATAACGCTTAATATTACAAGTTGTGCATCTTCGTGTGCAACTTATTAAAGAAAAATACTTGAAACTCTTTATAAAATATATGGTCAGCACTCGCTGCATAATGATGGTAAAGGAAATACTAAGAAACCTTGAGCTTCACTTTATTGTTGTTGATTTGGGAGAAGTAGAAATAATGGAAATTATTACTAAAGAGCAAAGAGAAGTTTTAAAAAAAGCGTTAACAGATATTGGGCTTGAACTAATGGATGACAAGCGTGCCATCTTAATAGAAAAAATAAAAAATGCTGTTGTAGATATGGTGCATCATTCTGACACGGAATTACGGGTTAACTTCTCACATTTTTTAAGTGAAAAACTTGGCTACGATTACACCTATATGGCTAATCTTTTTTCAGAGGTACAAGGCACCACTATTGAGCATTTTATCATTGCACACAAAATAGAAAAGATAAAAGAACTAATCATTTACGGCGAACTAAACATTACAGAAATTGCCTGGAAAATGAACTATAGCAGTGTAGCACATTTGTCAAATCAATTTAAAAAAGCAACAGGATTGTCTCCATCTCACTTTAAAAATTTAAAAGACAAAAGGAGAAGCCCTATTGAAGAAATTGGAAATATAAACGAACTTAATTAAGGCAAGATACTAACACATTTTTAAGTTTATAAATCAGTAAGATTAAAACGAAAATTGTATATGAATAGATTACAAAAATCAGTAAAAGATAAGTTAATTATTGCCAATAAAGAACTTGCATTTCAAAATGACGAAAAGAAAAAACGTGCGGCAGAACTGGTTATTGCAAACATTGAAATTGCTTTTCAAAAAAAAGAAAAAGGAAAGCGTGCAGCTGAATTAATTATTGCGAACAAAGAGCTTGTATTTCAAAACGATGAAAAAGAAAAAAGAGCAGCTGAATTTAGAATAGCTAACTACGCAAGAAGCCTTATAGAGGCGAGCCTTGACCCATTATTTACTATCAATACCGAAGGCAAAATAATGGATATGAATAATGCTTCTATAAATGTTTTGGGTATGTCGAGAGCAGAATTAATTGGCACAGATTTTTTTGATTATTTCACTGAGCCAACCAAAGCGAGAGAAGGTTATCAAGAAGTTTTTGCAAAAGGTTTTGTAGCCGATTATCCATTAACAATAAGAGATCATAAATTAACAGATGTTTTGTTTAATGGCTCAGTTTATAAAGATGAAGCAGGAAATGTATTAGGCGTTGTTGTAGTAGCAAGAGATATTACTGAGCAGAAAATATTTGAAAAGGAATTAATAGAAGCAAAAATATTTGCTGATCTGGCAACAACTATTGCAGAGGAGGCTCAGAATAAAGCAGAAATTGCAATGCGAATTGCTGAGGATGCGGTGAAAGCAAAGCAGCAATTTTTAAGTAATATGAGCCACGAAATTCGCACACCAATGAATGCCATTATTGGGTTCACAAAAGTGGTATTGAAAACAGATTTAACTGCCAAGCAAAAAGAATATTTAACAGCCATTGAAATGAGTGGCAATGCACTAATTGTTTTAATAAACGATATACTTGACTTAGCAAAAGTGGATGCTGGTAAAATGACATTTGAACAAACACCTTTTAAAATGTCAATGTCAATAGCAGCAATGATGCATTTGTTTGAAACAAAAATTCAAGAAAAAAATTTAGAATTGGTTAAAGAATATGATACCAAAATTCCTGAAGTTTTAATAGGCGATTCTGTGCGTTTACATCAAATTATTTTAAACCTTGTAAGCAATGCTGTAAAGTTTACCAACCAAGGAAAAATCACAGCCAGCGTGCGTTTGCTATGCGAAGATGAAGAAACTGTAATGCTTGAATTTGCTATTGCAGACACAGGAATTGGCATTGCAGAAAACAAGTTAGATAAGATTTTTGAAAACTTTCAACAAGCATCAAGTAGCACATCACGATTGTTTGGTGGCACAGGTTTAGGGCTTGCTATTGCTAAACAATTAGTAGAAAGCCAAGGTGGAAAAATTAGCGTTAAAAGCAAAATTGACGAAGGCTCTATATTTAGTTTTACGTTAAGCTTTAAGAAAACAAAAGAGGCAGCAGAGGCTGAAAATACTTTAGTTGAATTACATACAGAAGTTAAAAATATTAAAGTATTGGTGGTAGAAGATATTGCATTGAATCAACTTTTAATGAAAACATTATTAGATGATTTTGGTTTTGAAAGAGACATTGCTGATAATGGTAAAATAGCCATTGAGAAGCTACAAATGAAAGCGTATGATATTATTTTAATGGACTTGCAAATGCCTGAAATGAATGGCTTTGAAGCTACAGAGTATATTAGAAACGTAATGAAATCTACCATTCCAATTATGGCTTTAACCGCAGATGTAACTACTGTTGACTTGGCAAAGTGTAAAGCTGTTGGAATGAATGATTATATTGCAAAACCAGTAGACGAAAAATTGTTGTATAGTAAAATAGTTAACCTAGTAAAAAAAACAAGTGCCGTTAAATTGGATGAAAACATCATAAGTGAAAGTAAGATTGCAAAGTGCATAAACTTGGAATATTTAATGCAACGTACTAAATCAAATCCTGCATTGATGATGGAAATGATTTCTCTTTATTTGGAACAAACACCGCCACTGATAAAGGCAATGAAAGATAGTTTTGATAAAAAAGATTGGCAAACTTTGTATGCAACAGTACATAAAATGATTCCATCTTTTTCAATAGTTGGCATACATACAGACTTTGAAGCAATGGCAAAAAAAATTCAAGAATTTGCCATTGTACAAACACTTAATGCAGGCATTCAAGATTTGGTATTGCAACTGGAAACTACGTGTACACAAGCTTGTAGAGAATTAGAGGAAGAATTAAACAGAATAAAAAACACTGGAAAATGAATAACAAAAAAAGAAAAATTTTCTTAGTAGATGATGACGCATTGTTTTTAAAATCATTAGAAATTGATTTTTTGCAGCACAACGATTTTGTTGTTGAAACATATTCAACTGGAGAGTTATGTGTAAGAAGTTTGGAGAATAAACCCGACATAGTTATCTTGGATTATCACTTAGACGGAATTGATAAAAACGCAATGAACGGCCTGGAAACATTGGATAAAATTAAAAACTACAATCCTGATATTGCTGTTATAATGTTATCATCTCAAGATAAAATACAAGTTGCTATAAACTGTATGCACCACAAAGCTTTTGACTATGTTGTTAAAAGTGAAACTGCTTTTATGCGTTTACAAAAAATTATTGTTTCTATTTTTCTGTATAAAAAAATGGAGAAGGAATTGAGCTGGTATATGAATAGGATGTAAGCTAATTATTACTATATGTGTGAATAATGTAACAAATAGTCATTACTGTGTAACAGCTGCCACTACTGCATTACGCAACTTTGCATTGTAATAATTCAGTTACAAGTAAAGTTAATTACAATTGAAAATATTTCTACAAAAACTACAATCTAAAAATACATTATTAATAGGTTTTGCTGCAATAATGATGTGCTCATTTACTGCTTGCTCTAAAAAAGTAATGTTTCAAACATCAGCAGTTGTGCCAGCAGCAAGAGGCTATGTGAAAGTTTCTAAAGACAATAATAAGAACTATGTTATTAAAGTGGAATTAAAAAATTTGGCAGAAGTAAACAGACTTACTCCACCCAAAAAAACTTATGTAGTTTGGCTTGTTACGGCAGAGGATGTTACAAGAAATATTGGACAAATAAAAAGCTCTTCAAGTATGCTGTCATCTGTGCTAAAAGCAAATTTTGAAACAGTATCATCTAACAAGCCAACTAAAATTTTTATTACTGCTGAAGACGATGGAAACGTTCAGTTTTATGGCAATCAAATTATATTGTCAACAGATAAATTTTAGGAATAGCAAGCAGCCAGTGGTTGTTAATTAGCAATATTTTTTATCAATTAAAAAAAACATTATGAGTAATTTACTTTATTTAATAGCAGTCATTTTAATCATTTTTTGGGCAATTGGATTTTTTGCATACAGTGTGGGAGCAATCATTCACATATTGCTTATAATAGCCATTATTGCTATATTATTAAGGATTATTCAAGGTAACAAAATTGTATAGTAAACACTATTAAAAAAACAAATATGAAATCAGGAAAAGTATTATTAGGTGTATTAGCAGGTGCCGCTGTAGGTGCATTAGTTGGTGTATTATTTGCACCAGATAAAGGCTCAAAAACTCGCAAGAAAATTTTAAGCAAAAGTGAAGACTACACAGACGAATTGAAAGTCAAGTTTGAAGAACTTGTAGAATCAATCGCAAAAAAATACGAAGCACTTGAACATAGTGCAAAGGGCTTGGAAGCAAAAGGAAAAGAAAAACTTGATGAAGTAACTGCTTAGATAATTTATAAAGACAGTACAATGAACAACAGCGAAAAATCAATCGAAATGCTTTTTGGAAAAGCAGAAGATTATGGCAAAACAACAGTTGAATTATTTAAGCTAAAGGCAATAGATAAAACTTCTGATATTATTTCATCGTTAGCTGTGAAGTTGGTAATTATTATTGTGATAGCTTTGTTTTCATTGAGTATTAATATTGGGGTTGCTTTATGGATAGGAGAGTTGCTTGGCAAATCTTACTACGGTTTTTTTATAGTCGCTGGTTTTTACGCTATTGCTGTTTCAGTTATTTATGCTTTTAGAATTCAGTGTATAAAATCGCCTATTCGTGATGCCATTATTAATCAAATGCTTCAACAAAAAACGCTGTGAAAAATTCAAGAGAAGTAGAAGAATTAAGAGACAAAATTGCTTTACTAAAACGGCAACAAGAAACAGACTTAGTATTGTTGAAAGCACAATTTCACACAACCTATGAAAGTTTAAAACCAATCAATTTAATTAAAAATACTTTCAAAGAAGTTGTCGCAACACCCAATATAAGAAGTACACTTATTAAAAATGCCATTGGTTTAGCAACAGGATATTTGTCAAAAAAGGTATTAGTTGGCTCATCACACAACCCTATTAAAAAAGTATTAGGAATAGTATTAGAATTTGTGGTAGCAAACGTCGTTGCAAATAAGGTAGATGCAGCTACTAAATAATTATTAAATCCAACAAAAAATGCACATCTATTGATGTGTTTAATACAATCAATTCAAAACTAAAATTAACAAAAATGAAAAAAATTATCTTGTCAAGTATGCTTTCAGTAATTGCTATACTTTCTTATTCTCAAAGTTTACCAAAGGGTCAATCTCAATTAAATTTAGGTGTAGGTTTTTCCGATTGGGGTGTTCCAGTTTATATTGGTTTCGACCACAGCGTAAGCAACGATATTACACTTGGATTAGAATTATCTTATCGTGGTTATACTGAACGATACAATGGAAATGATTATAACCACAGCGTTACAAGCTTTTCTGGAAACGGCAATTATCACTTTAATAGAGTGTTGGAAATCCCAAGCAATTTTGATTTTTATGCTGGATTAAATTTAGGTTTCTATGTATTTTCTTCGCCTGCTGGATATCCTGGTACACATAGTTCTGGTTTGGGTCTTGGAGCTCAAATTGGGGGTCGTTATTTCTTCTCTAAAAAGACTGGTTTAAATCTTGAATTTGGTGGAGGTAATGCTTTCTCTGGTGGAAAATTTGGACTAACATTTAAGTTGTAGAAAATAATCAAATTATAATAAAAGCATAAAAAAGTCGGAACATTTGTTCCGTTTTTTTTGTTTGTTACTTGCTTGTCAAAAACAATTTACATTAGTGAATGTTTGGAGCAACTACTATTGGCATTTGTTTTTATGGCAAACTTTCTTTGTTAATGTGGATTTTTTTATAAAATAATTTCATTTAATCAATTAATATTTGCAAAATCTTCTAAAATGCTCACAGCAAAATCTCCTGCAATTTTATTATTAAGTGATGGTCATATTTTCAAAGGTTTTGCCTTTGGAAAACAAGGAACAACTACTGGCGAAATTTGTTTTAATACAGGAATGACGGGCTATCAAGAGGTTTTTACAGACCCAAGCTACACTGGTCAGGTTATTATTATGAATAATGTTCACGTTGGTAATTATGGCACAAAAGAAACAGATGTTGAAAGTAATTCTGTAAAAATAAAAGGGCTCATTTCACGTAATCTTGAAGAACAATTTAGCAGGCTTCAATCCAGCAAAAATCTCAATGAATATTTGGTTGAAAATAATATTGTAGCCATTGATGGCATTGATACAAGAGCTTTGGTTGCACACATCAGAACAAAGGGTGCAATGAACTGTATCATCTCTACAGAAATTTTTGATGAAGAACAATTGACAAAGGAATTAGCCAATTGTCCCAATATGGATGGCTGTGAATTGGCAAGCACAGTAAGCACTACAAAAGAATATGAACTTGGAAATGCAGACTCAAACATTAAAGTTTCTGTGTTGGATTTTGGCATAAAAAAGAATATTTTAAACTGTCTAGTAGAGCGTGGCGTTCACATTAAAGTGCATCCTG
>JANYEP010000165.1 GCA_025363075.1 Chitinophagaceae bacterium
CGTAAACAAAAATCCCATTTTCTCTGCTCCATTTTTTACAATAAGATTTGCCCACCACTCGCTATACTTTTTTCGATTAGTAGTTTTTTCAATTTTTGTTTTTGGTGTGTTGCTTTCACTATTACCTGCTGTAATCAATGAAAGTTTTTGATTAAATGCTGGTGCAAAATATTTTATTACAACCCAAACACTCACTACAGGAATAACAATAGAAAGAACCAAACACACAATATTAGTTAGGCTGAAAGTCAATGTATACAGGCTATTCCAGCTATTGGCAAACCAATAAGTTGGGGCAAATTTTATCCATTTGTATTTGGTAATATCAAAATGACCTGAAGATTTTCCTATCATTCTTGGAAGAATTTGTGATGCTCCATAAATACCGATGGCAAAAACAATTTGAATGTAACTAATGATGTTTTTAAATTTTTCTGGTGTTGTGATTTTCAGTACAATTAAATAAAAAGCATTGATGATGAATACTGTAAAAAGTGTAGCTAATGCAATGAGTGGTAGCAAAATTATCAAACCGCCAAAACCCTTATCAACACTAACAAAAATGAGTGTAGGAAAAGATAATGGAACAATCATTTTGCTAATGTGAATCATAATGTGAATGAGCCTTGCAAGCACAAATGTTTTATCTGTTACTGGCTTTGGAAGAATGATGAAATTGTCCCTAACATCCAACAACACAGTAGTAAAATCGGTAATTAATGTAAGAGATAAAATCGTGATATAGAATGTAAAAAACAACGTAAGATTCGTTACATAACTATCACTCATTACAAAGACCAATAAATAAAATAACCCCATAAACAATGAGCCAATCATTCCCCATAAAGTAGCATTACTAATTTCTTTCTTTTGTGTTTGTTGCCTCCTCATTTGTTTAAAGCCAGATGGACGTCTATCATCCATCATTAGTTTTAGTGTAACGATAGCTTCTAAGTGTCTATTATCGCACCCAAGTTTGCTATAAAAACCTTTGGGAAAAAGAAATATTTTAAGAAGTAGTTTATTGAGCCAGTTCATTGTAGAGGTATTTATTGGTTAATTCGTCAATTTGTTTTACTTGAATGCGTTCATCATTTTATCAGCAGTATTACCAAGATTTTCATTTGAAGTAAGATGCGAAAAAATTGTTTCTAAACTGTTGTTACCTTGTTGCTGTTGCAACTCTTCAAAAGTGCCATTGGCAATAACAGTACCCTCATTTATCAATATAATTTTATCGCTCACTTTTTCAACAACATCCATCATATGGCTGCAATAAAAAATTGTTTTACCATCTTTTGCAAGTTTGCCAATAAGGTCTTTAACAACAATAACACTATTGGCATCTAAGCCACTTAAAGGCTCATCCAAAATAATAATATTGGGGTTGTGCAACAAGCCAGAAACTATCAAAACCTTCTGTTTCATACCCTTGCTAAACGTATCCATTCTTTGATTGATATTTCCCTCAAGCCCAAATGCAGCAAGCATTGTATTGATTCTGTCATCAACAACATTTGCAGGTAAATTATATAATTCACCCATAATGGTTAGAAATTCTTTTGGGGTTAATACATCATACAACTCAGCCAATTCTGGGATATATCCAATACAACTTTTCACTTCAACAGGATTCTTTTTCACATCAAACCCATTGATGATTGCCTCACCTTGAAAGTCGCTGATTAAGCCACATAGAATTTTTACAGTAGTACTTTTTCCTGCTCCATTTGGCCCAATATATCCTATCACTTGACCAGGATAAATATCAAGATTAATGTTTTTTAAAACAGCTTTTTGACCATAGTTTTTATAAATATTCTTCAGGGAAATAATGGGTTGCATTTAGTAAATTTTTATAGTGAGTTATTTATGTTTCAAATATATTGTTGTAAAAAATGATTCGTTTCTTTTTCTAAATCCATCGATGGTAATAGCAATAAAGTTTGCAAACCTGCTTGCTTAGCACCTTCAATATTTTTTAAAGTATCATCAATAAATAAAGTTTCATTGGCTTGTAAATATTGGTCATTTAAAACTTTTGTGTACGATTCGACATTAGGTTTTCTAAGCCCTAAAATATGTGAATAATAATCTTTAATAAAATAGCTGCTAAATGGTTTTGCTGGATTAGTTTCTTGATAAATACGAAGCACATCGGCATAATGAATTTCGTTTGTATTACTAAAAAGATAAACATTATAATGCTTGCTTATTTCTTGTAGCCAAATTAATCTATCTTCCCAAATGCCTAATAACATTGCGTTCCAGGCGTTTTTAATTTTAGTGTCTGTTAAATTACTTTGGGTAATATTTCTAAATCCATTGTAGAAATCATTGGCAGTTATTTTGCCAGTTTCAAAATCATCAAACAGCTTTGATACAAAATCTTGTTTGTAGTAACTCGCAAAATTTGTGATGCCCAACGCCACAAAAGCATCTTCTGTTTTTTGATAATCAATTTTTAAAAACACACCTCCTAAATCAAAAATAATATTCTTTATTACACTCATTTATTTCACCTTAATTATAGAGTCCCAAAGTCTTGTTGCTACTAATTTATTTCCTTCATCGTTTAAATGAACACCATCTGTTGTTAAGATTCCTTCTGCTAAATTTTCGTAATTAAAATTTTGTAAATAAGTTACAAATGCTTCCCTTAAATCGCATAATTCTAAGCTGTATTCTTTGGCAAGTTTTCTCACAACATCGCAATACAAATTCAAATCATCATCTTGCTCGTTTTCGCCATTTTGCTTTTCACCAATAACAGATGGAGTGCAAAGAATGACTTTACTATGAGCAGCCAAAAACCTTACTATTATTGACCTGTAGAATTTTTCGTACCTGTCAATATCAACACCAGTTCCATTTCTCAATTTGCACCACACGTCGTTGATACCAATGTAAACAACAGTAATATTTGGAGATTTTGATAACACATCTTCATCCATTCTAAACAACAAATCATATACTCGATTGCCGCTAATGCCAGCACCAATTGTTTGATATTTTTTTACCAAATCTTCAGCTTCAATTTGTCTGTTAATAAGACTAATGTAGCCATTCAATGCTTTGCCTTGCTCGGTAATTGAATCTCCAAAAAATATGATTCGCTTTTTTGTTTCTTTTCTATATGCCATTAAAAAAAGGACAATAATGAAAACGGTGAATAAAATAATATTTGTTGCCAATGAAAATTATTGATGATGATGAACAAAAATAGTAGTTTCAAGTGCAGCAATAACGCTATTTTCAGTAACTCGTTCTTTGTATTTCTTTTTCCTACATTTTTGTGATGGATATAAAATTTCAACTAATGACCGCAATTGACATTGAAAAAAAATTAGAAACCTTTAGTAATCTTATTCAGGATTTAGGAACTGCAAACTATACCAGCAAAGAGCTTTGGCAACGCCAAAAAGAAATTGCCGAAAATTTTAAAGCTGCACAATTTGATACACCAGAATTGAAAGATGCTTCTCAACAAAAATTTCAACAAATCATTAACCAGCTAAAAGAAAAAGAAAATCAATTGGAAGCTGCTAACGAAAAATTTTGTGACGAAGCCGAGCAGTTGATTGAACAAATGGAACAATTGTTTGCAAAACATACAAGCGAAAACTCTTTAAGTAAAGATGAGTTTGCAGAACTGAGAAAACTGGGTAATCAGGCATTTGAATATTTTAAATTACCTCGTTGGACAACCAAAGAAAGAAGAACAAATGCTTGGGATAAATACAGCAACATCAGAACTGCAATAAAAGATAAAGAAGATGAGTTGTACGAAAAAGTGAGAGAAGAAAAGACCAAACAAATCTCACAATCCTTAGAGCTTACAGAAAAAATTTGCGTGGTTGTTAATGCTTGCCATCCATCTGTAAAAATAGAAGAATTGCTGGCTTATGTAAATAAATTTCACGAATTTTTAAAAGATGTAAACCTTACAGAAGGCAATGCTGCGTGGCATTTGATAGAAAAACCAGATGATATAAAATATTCTTTGCGTTGCAGAACAGCTACACTAAATGATGTAAGAAATTTTATTGGAAACTATAAGGACAATCTAACACGAGAACACAAGGGGCAAATATTTGCAAATATTGATGCTTTAAAAACCGACCTTAACAAAGCCTGGGAAACACACAAAGAAGACCAAGAAATAAAGAAAAAAGAACGTGATGAAAAACGATTGGAATGGAATAAAAAGCAACAAGATTTTTTAAAAATGTTGGGGGGAAGATTGGAAAATCAAATTGCGTATAGAGCTAAGCAAGATAGTTATGTGCAGAGCCAAAAAGAATTTGCAAAGCGTTTTGAAAGTCGCATTCCACAACAAAAAGAGTACATAGAAAAATTACACGAGCAAATAATTGACCTTGAAAAAAAATATGCAACAGCTTGGACAGATTCGTTTAAAACAAAAGTTGAGGAATGGATGAAAGAAAAGAAAGATAAAATAGCTGGTGTAGAAAAAGATATTACAGTGCTGGAAGAGAAGATAGTTGATATTAATAAAAATATTGAAGAATTACCCAATAAAATTAAAGAATTGGACGATTCTATAGCCGAAATAAAATCGAAAATTGAAGAAGTAAAAGAGAAACTTACCAACGATAAAGTGGTTGTAAACAATGACGAGGAAGTAGCAGAAATAAATGTAGAAACTGAATAACATTTTAATTTTTAACAATAAAAAAAGTCTGTCGTTTTGCGACAGACTTTTTTGTGGAATATACTTTTTCTTATCTATTCATACTTGCCAAAAATTCTTCATTATTTTTGGTGCCACGCATACGTTTTAGCAATTCATTCATTGCTTCATCGGTATTCATATCATTAAGGTGCAAACGAAGAATATTCATACGTTGCAATACTTCTTTATCAAGCAATAAATCATCTCTACGAGTAGAAGAACCAACCAAATCAATTGCAGGATAAATACGTTTGTTACCAAGACGTCTGTCAAGCAACAACTCCATATTACCAGTTCCCTTAAACTCTTCAAAAATTACTTCATCCATTTTGCTACCAGTTTCTATTAATGCTGTTGCAAGAATGGTAAGGCTTCCACCAAATTCTATTTTACGTGCAGCACCAAAAAACTGTTTAGGTTTTTGCATTGCATTTGCCTCAACACCACCACTCAACACTTTACCACTTGAAGGTGCAACAGTATTGTGAGCACGAGCCAAACGAGTAATGCTATCCAATAAAATAACTACATCGTGTCCACACTCAACCAAACGTTTAGCTTTTTGCAAGGCAATATTGCTTACTCTCACGTGCTTTTCAGCAGGTTCGTCAAATGTGCTTGCCAACACTTCTGCTCTCACGCTACGTTCCATATCTGTAACCTCCTCTGGTCTCTCATCAATCAACACAACCATTAAATAAATTTCAGGATGATTGGCTGCAATAGCATTTGCAACTTCTTTCAACAACATTGTTTTACCAACTTTTGGTTGGGCAACAATCAATCCACGTTGACCTTTGCCAATAGGCGTAAACAAGTCCATTATACGAGTGCTGTAATTATTTGGACCAGTATATAAATTTAATTTCTCAAAAGGAAATAAAGGCGTTAAATAGTCAAATGGAACACGGTCTCTTACATCATCTGGTTTTTTGCCATTAATGGTGTCAACCTTTAATAATGCAAAATATTTTTCACCTTCTTTTGGTGGACGCACAGAACCTGCAACTGTATCTCCTGTTTTTAATCCAAACAATTTTATTTGAGATGGAGATACGTAAATATCATCTGGAGAACTTAAATAGTTATAGTCTGACGAACGTAAAAAACCATAACCATCAGGCATCATTTCCAATACACCTTCACTTGCAATAATTCCTTCAAACTCAATGTTGAAAGCATTCTGACGATTGTTTCTTTGTGGGTAATTTGGTGTGCGTTGAGGTCTTTCTCTTGATGTAATAGTATCTTCTTCTGCTTGCACATTTTCATCGGCTTGTTGCTCATCATTATCTTCTGTGGCAGCCAATAAACTTGCAGCAAGATTTTTTATGCTATCATCAATATCTACAGTTTCATTTTCAATATTTGTTTCAGTAGGCGTTGCAATAGGTTTTGCAGCAATATTTTCTTTAGGTTTTCGCTTTCTTTTTTCTTCTTTTACCTCCTCATTTTCTGGGGTCATTACCTCTGCTTCTTCAGTAATGTTGGCTGTTGTAGTTTTTACTGTAATTGGTTTTCTTGCACGTGCTTTTTTCACAGGGGCTGCGGTGCTTTCTGTTTTTGTAACGGCTTGTTTGTCCAGAATTTTGTAAATCAAATCTTGCTTTTCAAGACCTTTAACATCGTTAAGTTGTAACTGCTGTGCCAAGTCTAATAACTCTGGCATAAGCATATCATTTAATTGTAGAATGTCGAACATAAATTAATTTAATAAAAAATATTTTTGGAAAAAAATACGATAAAAACTTTGAGATAATTGAAACTTGAGAATTTGAAAACCGACTTGTCGTAGGGATAATTTCTGGGGCGAATCAGTTTACTTGAAATGCAATATTAAAGGAGTTTTAGTAAAAGCAAATATTTTTTTAATGGAGTATGTTTATATTCTTACATATTAGTAAAGATTATACCCAGCATTTAGATAACGTATGGCAATAATGGTGGATAATATGTATGTGATGTTAAGAGGTCTTCAAATTTTTTAACAAACATTTAGCATTTAAAACCAATGCTTTAACATTTAGGTTGTGTAGTTTTGGTGTAGCAAATAAGCTAATCAGTTCTTTGTATGGGTTGTTCATTCTCAAGCTGCAACTGTTGCCGCTCAAGAATAGGCTGTCATTTTTGGGAATGAGTGATTGCCGCTTGAGCTGGAATAGTTCATTCCCAGGCTGGAGTAATTGCAACCCAAGCGGCAATCATTGCTGCTTAGGAATGGGGAGTTAATTCCTCGGAATGGACGACTCCAGCTCAGGAATGAGCAGTTGCCGCTCGAGCGGCAATTGTTCCAGCTCAAGCAGCAATCACGTCAGCTTAAGCGGCAGTGATTGCTGCTCAAGAATAAGCAGTCATTTCTGGGAATGAGTACTCATCCCTAAGAATGGAAGCAGATTCCTGCATTTTTAAAGTTTTTGTCCTCGACAGCTAAGAGGAAGAAAGCAATGCTTATTTTCTCAATATTTATCATCGCTTTGCGTTTGCCACAGGCAATAGCAAGTGCGAAGCACAAAACCTAAAGATATGTCTGATTATCTTCCCCAAAGCGATGACGCTTTGGTAACTTGGCTTACAAATTATAAAGCCAAACTCGCAATACACGCAGCAGCATTAGGCATCACAGCTGCCGATTTAGCTATTCACCAAACAGAATGTGATGATGTGGTAACAGCAGTGCAGGCAGCAGCAGCAAAAAAAGCTGAACTTGCCAATGCCAACAAAGTAAAGACAGACACCAAAAGTGATAAACTGGGTAACTTGCGTAGCCTTAACAAAAGGCTGAAAACAAATGCAAGTTATACCGATGCAATAGGTGCAGACCTTAACATTGTGGGTAGCAACACAGCCTTTGATGCTGCCAATGCAAAACCAATGTTAACAGTAAGTTTAAGTGGTGGTAAAGTGGTCATTACTTTTAGTAAAGAAAAGAGCAATGGCGTAAAAATCTTTTGCAAAAGGGCAGGAGAAGCTGCATTTACCTTTTTAGCATTAGACACCCACAGCCCTTACCACGACAACCGACCCAATGCAGTTGTAGGTACACCAGAGCAAAGGGATTATTATGCTTTTTACATTGATAATACCGATGAAGCTTTTGGTTTGCAAAGCGATACAGTGGGTATTGTGGTGAATTAGTTATTTTTATTATTATTTGTATTGGGATAAAACCTATGGGGTGCAAGCCTTGTAGGTTTTTTTGTGTTTATAGTTCCAGCAGTGTCTCCCTTTAGGGGACGCTGCGTTGCGTAAAAATGCTATATTTATTAGGCAGAAATATATAAATGAAAATGAAACAATATGCAACAGTGTTACTACCAACCGCAGCGTCCTTTGGCTTGGCTGCAAAGGCTTTGCAAAGAGACTCTGCGGGGACGGAAGCAGGTAAGCATCTCAATGGAGCAGGTAAGCAACTCGAAGGAGCAGGTAAGCAACTCGACGGAGCAGGTAAGCATCTCGTTGAAGCAGGTAAGCAACTCGATGGAGCAGGTAAGCATCTCGATGGAGCAGGGAAGCAACTCGATGGAGCAGGTAAGCAACTCGTTGTGGATAATGGCAAATAAATGCCCACTTACCAATGGTAAAAAGGTATATGCAGCACGCAACCTATATAATGTTATCACCCACCGCATCAATGATTTTGGTAACCCTTGCGATGGTGGTAATGCAAGGGGAATGGTAAAGCATAACGGATTTACTCATTTGCAACCTGCTACTAATAAGTTAACACTATATCCCAACCCAGCAAAAAGCATAGTTAATGTTGCTTGTAAGCATATAAAGCAGGTAACCATTATAGATGTGATGGGTAGAGAAATATTAACAAAAACTGCCGTTAATGCTGATAAGGTACAATTAGAGTTGAATGGATTGGTAAAAGGTATATATTTGGTGAAAGTAATGACATCTGAAAACGATATTAAACTTGAAAAACTATTAATTGAATAGGATGAATAATCGCACATCAATATTAAACAAGCACCCTTATGTAAGGGTGCTTGTTTGTTTAGCAATTATTATTGTTGGGTATAATCGGTTACAAGCCCAAACTAATTTAGTTCCCAATTATAGTTTTGAAAATTATATAGATTGTCCATATAAGTTACATAATTTTATCCCAGCTCCTTGGTATAATATATCAAAAAAAGCCCCTGCCTACAATAATGGCTGCGATACGGATATATATGCAAGTGTACCATATAACTATGTTGGTGGTGCAAGTTTTCAATATGCAAAAACCGGTGTTGCTTATGCCTATTTAGATTATATGAACGGTACAGGTAATCAAAG
>JANYEP010000212.1 GCA_025363075.1 Chitinophagaceae bacterium
AAACAATTGTCCATCAAACTCAGCAACCGTTCTAAAATTGTTAACAGTTGTTCCAGTGCTTGTTTTATTGCTTACTACAATTGCAGAGTCAGTAGAATTAATAGTTGAGTATTGAACACCTTTTACACCACTTACCATCCACACAGAATTTCCATCATTGGAATATGCAGCACGAGGATTACTTACAGAAGCATAATTTGTAAGCGTTTTGGATGTATTTACAGAAGCGTCATTTTTTACAATGGCAATAACTCTTGGAACAGCAACAGCTGTTGTAGTGGCAAGAGATACCGTAGAAGCACCAACTGTAGTGCTATATCCTGCAAGTGTTAGGTATAAACCATTTGCACTTCTTGCTAATGCTCCCTCACTTCCAGCAGTGCCACTTTGAAGTATAGGTTGATTTGCACCACTTACAACCGTTGGCAAAGCAACAGACTGAACTCTGACACCAGCAGTTGTGTATTCATCTAAAAATAAAGCACTACCCTTGTTTGTTAAGCTTATCAAACTATCACCAACTCTCAAGATAACTAAATTGCCTGTTGTAAAAGGCACTTGAGCATTCGCAACAACAAAACTTGTAATACCAACTAATAGCGTAAAGATTTTTTTCATAATTAAAATTTATTATTTGTGCAAAAATAAAGGCAAACAATGTAAGTGTGTTACCGAATTGTTAAGTCTGCAAACAACTTATTGTAACGTAATGATAATGCTCCTAAACTTTTTAAACCCATCGTCCAAATTTTTAGCAGCAACACCATCATTGTAAAACTCGCTTGAACCATCATCACAAATCAATTGCACTTTGCCAGTGTATTTGCCATTGGTTGTTATTTCTACTGCCGCTTCAATGTTTAAATCTTTAATGGAATTATCTGAAACAAGCTTTGGAGCATCATTTGCAAAGCCACTCCACATATATAATGCAGCGTTTTTTTCTGCTGTTGAATTGCCAGCAATTATTAAATATGTTGCGTTTGATAATTGAGTAATATCCCTGAATGCTCTGCCACCTAAATCCAATTCTATTGGTTTATCAATAACAATATTCTTTGAACGATGATGACCGTTAATAAACCAATCTTCAAAATTTTTAATGGGTGCAAGCAATGCATTTTTTCTGTCGGTTATTGGAACAATTGGGGCTCTAAATGCAATATATAAAGTAGTGCTATCTGGTGCAAACACCATTCCTTCAATATTAAAACCACCAATTTGCTTTGGCTTTTCGCCACTGGCTGCTGATGCAGAAAATTTGTAGCCGTTTTTATCACCCCACTTAATTAAATCTTTTCTTAATTCTGTGTAATAACCCTTGTACTCTATGTTGATATTTGCACCAGTGCCATTAATTTTTGTGCAAAAAATTGTGCTGCGTGAAGGCTTCTCTTCAAAGTGTTTTCCACCATTGCCCATAGAGCCAGTCCAGTAAATAAGGTTATTGTTTTTGGGGCTTTTTGCAACAGCTTCACAATCCACTTCCTTGCTTGCTGCACTTGTTAAGTTTAAATCATTGTCATAATTGAAAACCTTTGCTGGCAAGCCAGATTTTTTTCTATCATATATACTCAACACATTTTTTTCATCGTCGCCAACAAGCATATAATTTTCATCTATTGCAATGGCAGCAGATGCATCTGAAAATCCAGTATGCCAAAGGGTTTCAAGGTTTTTGTTTGATGAGGATGCTGCGTAGTAAATTACTAATTCTTCGTTGTCTTTTCCTTTGGTCAAAACTAAAGTAATGTTACTATAACCAACAGTTGAGGGTTTAATTTTAATAGTTGCTTCATTGTTGTTCTTATCAATGATAATATCATTTTCTGCAACAACAATTGCATTGCTACTAATAGCTTTTATTTGGTAATCATTAGCAGTAATTGTTTTATTGTTTTTTGTTATAGAAACAATAATTCCTTTTGTAAAAGCAGGGTCAGTTGCATCACCAATAACACCACTAATATATGGTGGATGAAGAAAGGAAGTTGTCTTTGCTACATTAAATTCAAAATGCAGCAAGTCGTTAGTACCTGCATAACCATTGATGTTTAACAGAAAAACAAAAATGCCAGCTATACTTGCTTTAATAAATTTCATCAGATTAAAATTTTGGATAAGTTAAAACAAAAACACATAAGATTTTATCTATCTTATGTGTTTAGGAATGTAAAAACTGAAAAGCTTTTTACTATTTTATTGCAAATTCAACTGCCAACCAACTCTCCATTCGTTATTCCATTTGCTGGTATTGATAGCTTCTGTTTGAGAAAGGTTTCTGTAAAATTCTGCACGAATCATTGATTTATATCCATTCAATTGATAGCAAAGCGATACGGCTAAATTCTTTGAAACCCCAGTTATTAAATCATTTGCATTCATTTCGTCGTAACGAGCCGAAACAATTGTTTTAATTTTTTTAGAATAATAATTCAATTGCCCAAACCAACCACCAGCTTGAAAGTAGCCCTTGGTAAGTGTTTTAGGCAATCCTGCTAAAAGAGGGTCGTTGGCATTTTGAGGAGTTCCTTTAATGGTGTGTCCTTCAAACTGTGCAGAGAAGCCCATATATTCAACAGAAAAATCTGCACCATAAACTATTTTCTCGCCATTAACTACCTTGAAATTTAATGTGGTATCATTCAATAAAGCACCTACTTCGCCAGCAAGGAATGTAGTACCCACGGGAAGACTTCTTTTAGAATACCTACTATTTAATCCCAATGCAAAATTTGGTGTAGTTCTCACTTTAGTATCTGCAAAACCTTTTGGCATTTTATCGGGATATGAAACTTGCACACGACCCACATATTCATAAGCACCACTTGGATCATTCGTACCTGTTAACACTACTTCACCAACACCTGTGTAAACACCAGCAAAAGCAGTAATTCTATCTTTCCAAAAACTTCTTGTAAGTTTAATGCCCACATCTCTTCTTGAAAAACAATCTCCTTTTGAAATAGTTGCTCTGCTCCAGAATGGACTCCATTCGTGTTCAATCATCGAAGCATTTGAATAAGGTATTTTGCCATAGCCAATAGTTATATTTGCTATTTTTTTAAATCCTTTGTAAGTAAAGTTTGCATCGTATAATGCAGGTCCAGAAGGGTCAATAACAGCACTACTTAAAGCAGCAAAATTTACCCCAAGTTGATACTCGTAATCGTCTCCTACCTTGCCTTCAATCGTTAGACGGGCATCTTTAATTTTCATTGTATTTTTGGCTAAATTTTCAGTAACACCAGCAGGATAATCTCTCCAATTCATAAAGGTTGAAAACACACCGCCAATTGTCATTGTGTGGTCACCATTATTAATTTTTACAGGTTCTTGTGCAAAGCCAATTGTTGTTGTGCAAACAATGAACAATGCTATTATTATTTTTTTCAATTGAATTATTTTAATGTTTTTAAATGAGTTTCTTTAGTAATGCTTATAATTTAATTCCATCAACAGTTAAGTTATCAAACCTGTTGTTACCACTGGTTCCAGGTGCAGGGGCATTACTAAATACAATTTTAAACTGAAAATTGGGATTGTTGTTTACTGCTGGAATTGTAGATAAATCAAATTTTTCTAAGGTGTATGAAGGGTCTAAACTTGGTGCATAATTTGATGCTGTAATGCCACTATTTATAAAATTTACACCTCCATCAACAGAATAATAAACAGCATTTGTAGCTGCCCCTTTTGAGGTTCTATCAACAGCATAAGAAACACTAATATTTTGATAGCCCGTTGTGGGTGCTTTTATTGTCATTGAGTTTACAGGATTTCTCACACGAAGCGAAAGTCCTGCTGCATCACCATTACGAGCGTTTTGTGTTGCAGTACTTGTTACTGTATCATAGTAACCAGTAACGGTAGCAACAGTTGCGAAATCAAAACTTAAACCAGCACCAGTAACAATGGACGTTGTTGGAGTAGTAGTTTTAGAGGTATCTGAACTATTAAAATTCCAATAGTGCATCAACACACTTGGACTAACGTCTGCATCAACAGTAATATTATCAAATCTATCGTTACCAGATGTATTGTTGCTACCAATTGCAAAATCTATTCTTATCTTAAAACTTGCATTGTTATTGGCTTTGGTGATGTTGCTAAAATTATAACTATACACATTCCATTCTGTGCTGCTAACATTATTTAAGTTAGGTTGCAAGCCATCGGTAATAAAGTTTGTTCCATCAATTGAATAAGAAACAACATTCATTGCAGCCCCACTTGAAGTGCTTTTAACGGCATAAGAAAAGATAATGTTTTGGTAGCCGTTTGTTGGAACTGTTAGTGTAAAACTTCCAGCAGGATTTCTTAATCTTAATGCAGTACCTGCAGCATCTCCATTGCGAGCATTAAGTGTTGTAGTGTCTGTAACTACATCAGAAATTGCTGAGTAATTCCAAGTTCCTCCACCAATGGTAAAAGTTGGTGTAACTAAATCAGAGCTGTTGTTAAAGTTCCAGTAATGGATTAATTGGCGAGTTCCAACTACAGGTGCTGCCGGACTTTTGAAACTTCCACTTGGAAAATCTCTGTCTTTGGAGCAAGAGGCAAAAAGCAAAATTGCCAACGCTAAGGGGTATAATTTTTTCATTGTTTTTGAGTTGCGGCAAAACTATCTGTTGAATGTCGAGTTAATGTTAAGTTAATGTTAAGGAATACGAAAAATAAATAGTTAATAGTTTATTAATGGTTTAAGTAAATCGTTTGCGTTGAGTGGGAATATCTACATAGCAGACTGAGGGGAGTTTTTTGTTGTGCTGTTTTAGGCGGTATCAGTTACATTTGCAGCGTTAACAAATAGTAAAATTAAATTATTAAATTGTAAATGATATGGCAGATATTTTTGAAAAATTAGTAAAAAATTATGGCCCACTTGGTCAGCATAGAGAGAGAGCTCACGGCTATTTTGCATTTCCAAAACTGGAAGGCGAAATTGGTAGCAGAATGACGTTTCGTGGAAAGAAAATGATTGTGTGGAGTTTAAACAACTACTTAGGATTGGCTAATCACCCAGAAATAAGAAAGGTAGATGCTGAAGCATCTGCTCAATATGGTTTGGCTTTGCCAATGGGTGCAAGAATGATGAGTGGAAATAGCGTGCATCACGAGCAACTTGAAGCAGAACTTGCAGCTTTTGAAAGCAAGGAAGATGCTATTTTAATGAACTTTGGATACCAGGGCATAATGAGTGCCATTGATGCTATTTGTGGACGACACGACATTATTGTTTACGATGCTGAAAGCCACGCCTGCATTATTGATGGCTTGCGTTTGCACCCAGGACATAGATATGTTTTTAAACATAACGACATTGCGGATTTGGTGAAACAACTTGAACGCTCAACAGCATTAATTGAAAACCAAAAAGCTGGTGGTATTTTAGTAATAACTGAAGGTGTTTTTGGTATGGCTGGAGATCAAGGCAAGCTAAAAGAAATTGCTGAACTTAAAAGCAAGTATGACTTTAGATTGATGGTGGATGATGCACACGGCTTTGGAACATTGGGTACAACTGGTGCTGGTGCTGGTGAAGCACAAGATTGTCAGGATGCAATAGATTTATATTTTTCAACCTTTGCAAAATCAATGGCGAGCATTGGTGCATTTATGGCTGGACCAAAAGCTATTATTGATTTTATACGCTATAATATTCGCTCTCAAATTTTTGCTAAAAGCTTACCAATGCCTATTGTTATTGGCAATTTAAAGCGTTTGGATATGTTGAAAACAAATCCAGAGTTAAAAGAAAAATTGTGGAGCAATGCGTTGAAACTGCAAAATGGATTGAAAGAACGTGGCTTTGACATTGGTGCAACCAACACACCTGTTACACCTGTGTATATGAAGGGTGGTGTTGAAGAAGCTACTGCAATGTGTATGGATTTGCGTGAAAACTATCACGTGTTTGCGTCTATAGTTGTGTATCCTGTTATTCCAAAAGGACATATTATTTACCGTTTAATTCCAAGTGCTGCACACACAGATGCTGACATTGAAGAAACGCTTATTGCTTTTACCGAAACAAAAGCAAAACTGGATGCAGGGGTGTATCAGGTAACTGAAATTCCTGATATGGCTGATACAAAATAGTTTTAATGATGAATTGGTTTTATAAGAAAGGCTTGAGTTTTTGCTCAAGCCTTTTTGGTTATTTAAGCCAGCGTCTGCATAGGGCTTCATAGGACTTAAGTAGGGCTTAGGTAGGTCGTTGATAGGGAGTTGACTGGGAGTAAAGTGGGAGTAACAACGAAAGATGAACGAAGGATTGGCATATCTATACGCTGAGTGAAACCACCCTTTAATGCACTGGGAACAATAATGAATGTACTGGGAACGGTAATGAATGCACTGAGAACGATGTTTAACTGACAGGGGGTCATAATTGACTGACAGGGGGTCGTGCTTGATGCACTGGGAACGATGATGAATGTACTGGGAACGATGATGAATGCACTGGGAACGATGGTGAATGTACTGGGAACGGTAATGAATGTACTGGGAACGATGATGAATGTAGTGGGAACAATATTTTAGCAGCCTATTTTTTTACAAAGGAGTACTTAGAAATGATAGCCGAGTGTTTAGAAATGATTGCCGAGTAGGAATATTTAATGTTAGATTGCTTAGTAGAACATAGCTTGTTTGACGATAAGGTAATGTGTAAAACGACTATTGAAATGTACGCAGTTTGTATAACAATTAAAATGTACTTAGTTTTGAAACTACGTAGATATTTACAAATTATATTTGAAAAGCAATTGTTTAACAGATTCAA
>JANYEP010000246.1 GCA_025363075.1 Chitinophagaceae bacterium
AGTTGGTTCATCTGCAAAAATTATATCTGGTTTATTAATTAATGCTCTTGCAACAGCAACACGTTGTTGTTCTCCACCACTCATTTGATTTGGCTTGTTATCAATTCTATTACTCAAACCCAGTCGTGCCAATAGTTTGGAAGCTTCTGTAGTTAGTTCACTTTTTTTTCTTCCTGCAATCCAACCTGGAATACAAACATTTTCAATTGCACTAAACTCGGGCAATAAATGATGGAATTGAAATACGAAACCAATATGTTTATTTCTGAAAGCTGCTAATTTTTTTCCTGTTAAAGAATGTATGGGTTGATTATTTATAAAAACCTCGCCACTATCTGGCTTGTCAAGTGTGCCTAAAATATGTAGTAGCGTACTTTTTCCAGCACCCGAAGAACCAATGATACTAACCATTTCACCTTGCTGAATATCTACATCAACACCTTTTAAAACATTAACTGTACCGTATTGTTTTTTAATATTTCTCGCTGAAAGCATTTGATAATTTAATGGTCAAATATAGTGGCACTAAAATTTAGGGCAACTAATAGGTTTATCAGTATTTGGTTGGTGTGTGTAGATAAATGAGATTTCCATTCCACCACGATTTAGCGATGCCGTTTTTAGTGAAGAAGTGTTTACATCATAACTCATCCCTAAGCGAAAACTTGAAAATTCTAAACCAACATAAGGAATGATAGCATCATTAAATCTTACCCATCCACCTGCATAAACACTTACTGGGCTTGCATCTGAAGGATTTGTGATAAACTGTGCTGTTCCACCAAGCAAGGTTTCTGTTGCACCAGATTGGTAGCTATATAAACCACTTAAATGAAGTCCAAAATTATCATTCAACAAAAAAGAAGCACCAGCGTGTCCTGTAACTCTTGACCTTAAAGGCGTTGCTGTTCCATTAAATTTTTGTTGGGGTTGATTAATGTGATACATACTTACACCTGCATAATAATTGTTTTTATCGCTACTGCTACCACTAAATAAAACGCCACCGTTTAAATCAAAATAATTTGACTGCAATGTAGCACCAGCAAAGCTTTCCTTGCTAATTCCAGTAAATCCAGAAAGCTCCAGTTGGTCTTCAAACTTAAGGTTGCTTGTATTAATAAACATATTGGAATAAGTACCTTGTAAACCAACTCCTAATGTAATATTTCCATCTTCATCCAGCCCTTTATGATAGGCTGTTGATATTGAGGCATAGTTAAGTTTTACTGCACTATTAGCACTATTGTCACTTAAAAAAGAAACACCTACACCAAACATATCACTAGAGTTAATTTTATCCTGAAGAATGTGAAAGTCAATGCTGGCAGTAGTTGTAACAAATGCATTGTTAATTGTTGGCCATTGATTTCTATGGTCGGCAGTTAAACGATAATTGCCATTAAACTTACCTGTAAATGCAGGATTAAGTGTTAATGGAGACGAAAAGAATTGAGAGAAATGCGGATCTTGAGCAAATGAAACTTTGCTGAAAGATATAAGTATAATTATTGTAAGTATTCGTTTCATCTTATTGTGAATTAGCAGTATAAAAATTAATTAAAACCTTAAACCGCTTCTAAGTTTGTTGTTTAAAATAATATGCAATCTACAACTTTTCTTTTAAAATTAGATGCGTTTTATGCTTGCGTTTTACTTCCATAAGCTAAGTCTCCTGCATCACCCAAGCCAGGTACAATATAGCCTTTAGCTGTTAGTTCTTCGTCAATATCACCACACCATATTTTTACCTTATCGCCACATTCCCTGTGTATATATTCAATGCCTACCATACTTGCAATAGCACACACAATATATATTTGAGAAGGCTCGCCCTCATCTTTCATAAACTGAATTGTTTTTACCAAAGAAGCTCCTGTTGCTAACATTGGATCACTGATTATAACAATTCTACCATCCAATGGAGGGCAACTCATATAGTCTAAACAAATTTCAAAAGTGCCATTTTTATGGTGCTTGCGATATGCTGAAATAAAGGCATTGTCAGCTTTGTCAAAATAGTTCAGCATTCCCTGGTGTAATGGTAACCCAGCACGAAGAATAGTTGCTAAAACAGGTTGTTGTTGCAACAACTTGCTATTGTGAATTCCAAGTGGGGTTTGAACTTCAACTTCTTCATAAGGCAATTCTTTGCTGATTTCATAAGCTGCAACCTCACCAATGCGTTGCAAGTTTCTTCTAAAACGCATTCTATCATTTTGCACATTTACATCACGCAATTCTGCAATCCAATTAGTTAACAAACTATGCTTATCACTTAAATTTATGACCATACTAAAAATTATTACAACATTTTAAAAGTAATCAAAGTTGCATAAAAGAACCCAAATTTGTAGATTAAATATGCAAGAGAATAATTATTTAACTTTTTTTAAGGCAAGTATCATCAGCTTTTTTGCTGCAATGGTGATTACTGGGTTTTCGATAATAGTAGGTAAGAACAATTTATTTTTATTGCTAAATACAGATTTGGGAAGTATTGGAGATGTTTTTTTTAAATATGCAACATATCTTGGCGATGGAGTTGTGTGGGCAATTTTTACAGTTTATATTCTAATATTCAATAGAAAAAAATTGCCTATAACCCTTGCTGCTATTATAATTTCTACACTTATTGCTCACTATATTAAAGGACATTTAATCACTATAAATCCACGACCAACAAGTGCAATGCCTCAACTTAAAAACATCATTCACACCATTGCTGGAGTTGAGCTGAGCTATAGTGGCAGCTTTCCATCTGGGCATACAACGCAGGCGTTTACAATGTATTTTTTGTTTTGTATTTTATTCAAAAAAGAATGGATTGTTTGGGTTGGTTTTTTGCTTGCTTTGCTGGTAGGATATTCAAGGGTTTATCAGGCACAGCATTTTCCAATTGATGTTGCTGGTGGAATTATTGTAGCAATAGTTTCGGCTTGGATTTCCTTGCAAATACAAATTCTTTTTGAAAAAAAATGGCAGCATAAAATAGCTGCCATTTCAAAATAAATTTTACAAAGCAAAGGTAAATTGCACCGTTCCCTTTGATTGAATTTTTGTTTGATTATCTGAATAATTTTGATTTAAAGGAATGTTGAAATTAGCACCAATACTGAACTTATTGTATGTCACTTGCACTCCTGTAGTTGCTAGTAATGCATATCCACCAGTGCTTTCAATGATTTTACCATTATTGATATTTTCTGCTAAGTTTTCATATAATAATCCAGCGTTAGGAGAAATAACAAAATCGCTTGAACCAATATTGTAAAATGCTGTAGAATTAATAACTGCCTTATTACCGTATTTTACAGATGAAGAATTGGTTGTATTTATTTTATAAGTAGCAGATGCATTTACTCCAAACTTGTTCCATTTTACATTGTACATTGTGTTCAATAAAAAATCAAAACTGGCACTGCCCATTTGAGTGTTCACTGTTGAAGCAGCTACCATTGCTGG
>JANYEP010000268.1 GCA_025363075.1 Chitinophagaceae bacterium
TTCAACCACCATATCTTACATCTACATATCAGCAGCAGGTTGTTCCAACAGCCAAAACTTTATAGGTGTAACAACAGCCATTTGCCCAGGACATAGAGGAGCAAACGTAATAGGGAATAACGAACAAGGAATGTTGAACAACGAATTTACAATGTATCCAAACCCTGCTCGTTCAACAGTAAGTTTACAAGTTAATAGATTAGTAGGTTCTGGAACTATTGTAGTTACTGATTTGTATGGCAAACAAGTAAAAACACAAGCATTAAGTATGGGTAACAATAATGTTGACATCAGCAACCTTGCTAAAGGGTTTTACCTTGTGAGCACCATTACAGAACAAGGAAAAACTACTAAGAAATTGGTGGTGGAATAAATTTTATTTTTATTTCATTTAAAAGATTGCCGTTGGGTTTAAACCCAACGGCAATCTAATTTATACAGCAATACGAAAGCCAATGAAAGTAAATAAAACACCAATAATTAAGGTTGCAAAAATGTATAGCAATGCAGTTGTGTATCGTTGTTGTTGCAGCATTGTTACAACATCCCAACTAAATGCAGAAAAAGTGGTAAATCCACCACAAAACCCAGTAACCATAAGTAGTTGCCAAGTTTGTGCATTAATTTGTTTTGCAGCATAACCCATTAAAATGCCTATTAAAAAGCTACCAATAATGTTTACAGTAAAAGTATTTAAAGGAAACTTCTTTGTAGTAATAAGCAGCGAAGTTGCATAACGAGCAATGCTACCAACAGCCCCACCAAAAGCAACAACTAAAATATTGCGTAGCATAAAATTATTTTGATGATTGCAAATCTACAAGCCAAATGTTGTTTTGAAACACAACATTCATTGTGTCTGCCTTTTTCTCAACAGAGCTGCTTAAAATTATTTGTGTGTGGTTCTGCGAAATATCTTTTGTTGAGGTAATGATAATAGAAGCTTCTTTTAATTCCTTTTGTTGCTCATTTATTTTGCTATTATACTCCTTCTCAATTTTATTTAGTTTATCAACACCATCTTTATTGCTAACTATATAAAACTTTGCTTTATCAAAATCTCCTTTTAAGCAAGCATCTTTAAACTCTCTTGCAGCATCTAAAGCATCTTCTGCTGTATGATATTTTTTTTGAGAACAAGCAGATAAAAGTATTAGCAGGCATAATATATTGAGTCCTTTCATTTACAAAATTTTAAATTACAATGATTCACAAACATAAAAAGGTTACTCCGTTGAGAGCAACCTTTTTTATAATTTATGAGAAAGAGAAAACTAAGCTACAGCAGCTAAAGCTTTTTTCTTTGCTAATTTGCTTTTTAAATTAGCAGCTTTATTCTTATGAATAATGCCACGTTTAGCCAATTTGTCAATCATTGATTCAACACTTGGTAATTTAGCAGCGTATTCGCTAGTACCTAAAGTTTTTAAATCACGAATAGCGTTACGAGTAGTTTTACCATTGTAACGATTTCTATCTCTACGTTTTAATGCTTGACGTGCATCTTTTTTGGTCGCCTTATGATTTGCCATCTAATAAAATATTTTTTCGGACGGCAAAAGTAGGGATATGAATTGAATTGGCAAGAAAAAATATTTATTACTTTCCTATTTGATCGAAATCGTTGCCAAGAATTGCAACTTATTAGTGTTGGTAAAAAACCCGTAACCTCAAACTTCAAACCTTATATTTGCCCACAAAATTTATAAAGCAGCTAACCCAATTGCAGTAATGAAAGATTTTTCCTACATCACAAATCAACACCCAAGCTATATTGAAAGTCTATATCAGGAATTTGTAAAATCACCAGATACTGTTGACCCAGACTTAAAAAAATTTTTTGAAGGGTTTGATTTTGCAGTTGGTCAACCCTCGATTGGTAGTAGTCAAGCAACTTCGACAAATAGTCAACAGCCAACTGTAAATATAACAAAGGAGTTAAACGTTTACCAACTTATTGCTGCTTATAGAACCAAAGGACATCTTTTAGCCAAAACAAATCCTATTCGTGAAAGAAAAGACAGAGGAGCGAATTTAGACCTTAAATATTTTGGATTATCTGATGCTGATTTGCAAACAAAATTTGCTGTTGGAAGCTTAATTGGTATTGCAGATGCAACGCTACAAAGCATTTTAACCAAACTGCAACAAACATACTCCCATCATATTGGTGTTGAATTTACTTATGTCAACGATCAAAAAAAGATTGATTGGCTTACCAAAGAAATTGAAGAAAATTTCGCCCAACCTATTCCTTTAGACAAGAAAAAAAGGATTTTAGAGAAGTTGAATAATGGTGTGATGTTCGAGAAGTTTTTGCACACAAAATATATTGGACAAAAACGTTTTTCGCTCGAAGGTGGCGAAAGCACTATTGCTGCTTTAGATGCTATTATCAATGTAGCTGCAAATAACGATGTGCAAGAAGTTGTTATTGGAATGGCACACAGAGGTCGTTTAAATATCCTTGCCAACATAATGGGTAAAACTTACTCGCAAATTTTTAGTGAGTTTGAAGGCACTGCAATTTTAGACCAAACAATGGGCAGTGGTGATGTTAAATACCACATGGGCTTTGGTAGTGAAGTAACCACTGTTGATGGTAAAAATATTCACTTGAAATTAATGCCAAACCCTTCTCACCTTGAAGCTGTAGATCCTGTGGTTGTTGGGTTTGCACGCAGTAAGGCAGATATTTTATACGATTCAGATTTTGATAAAATATTGCCAATATTAATTCATGGTGATGCTTCAGTTGCTGGTCAAGGTATTGTATATGAAGTGTTGCAAATGTGTAAACTTCGTGGTTATTATACAGGCGGTACCATCCATTTTGTAATCAATAATCAAATTGGTTTTACTACCGATTTTGACGATGCAAGAAGTGCCGATTATTGTACCTCTGTTGCAGCAATGGTGCAGGCTCCAGTGATTCATATTAATGGAGATGATGCAGAAGCTGTGGTAAAATGTGCAGAGTTGGCAACACGTTATCGCCAAGAATTTAACAGCGATATTTTTATAGATATGGTGTGTTACAGAAGACATGGACACAATGAAGGTGATGATCCAAAATATACACAACCACACTTGTATGCTTTAATTGAAAAGCACCAAAACCCAAGGGAAGTTTATACCAATTATTTAATAGAAAATGGAGAGGCTGATGCTAAAGAATTGGCAACAGCAATGGAGAAAAAGTTTTGGGCAGATTTGCAGGAAAGATTGGATGAAGTAAAACAACACCCATTACCATATTCTTATCAAGCACCAGAAATTGCATGGAAAAGTTTACGCAAAGCTGTAGCTGATGATTTTGATGCATCGCCTGTTACTGCTATATCAGAGAGCGAAGTAAAAAGATTGTTTGATGGCTTGATGAAAATTCCAGAAAACTTTACACCACTTAAAAAAGTAGATAAATTTTTACAAGAAAAAATTAAACTCTTAACCACAGAAAATAAAATTGATTGGGCTACTGGTGAACTATTGGCTTACTCAAGTATTTTGGTTGATGGAAAAATTGTGAGAATGAGTGGGCAGGATGTAAGAAGAGGAACTTTTAGCCATAGACACGCTGTGTTGCGTGATGAAAATACTGATGAATATTACAATCGTTTAGACCATTTTCAAGAAGGTCAGGCGAAGTTTAGGATTTATAATTCTCTCTTGAGTGAATATGGTGTATTGGGTTTTGAATATGGCTACTCAATGGCAAACCCAGATG
>JANYEP010000177.1 GCA_025363075.1 Chitinophagaceae bacterium
GTTGTTATGCTTGAATGTGTCTGTTACTAATTCACAAGTTAGTGTTAAAATACTAAGTGTCACATAATAAAGGATTCTAATTCTAATTATTAATTGAAATAAGGAATGACTTTTGCCGAGTTTAAGCAATACCTTGATAGCCGAAAACTCAAGACTGCACGATAATTTGCCTATAGCCAACATTAGGTCTGGCATTATTGGGGCTGGGCATTATAAATTTGGCTTATGAATAAAACATCAGCAATATTGCAATTATCAACTTTGGTTATCGGCTGACGGAACTCGAATTTTCCACCAACGCCAAGCCTTATTCGTTGGGCGTCATTATAAAAAATCTTGAAAGTAAAGTTTACGATATTATTTTTAGCTGTATTTACTTTGACTTTTGGGCAGACAAAATCAAAAGTTAAAAGAGATAAATTAAATAGGATTCTAATTCCTGACAAGTTTGATATTGACTCAACGAACGACTCATTTTACTACAATCAAGCTATTACACTTGCATCATATCATAACTATGACAGTTCGGAAAAAGCTGTAAATATGTTTAGTTCTTTAGTTAGTTTTAACGAGACTAAATACCCTGCAAGTAAGTTTCAAACAGAATTGAAACAAATTGAATTAGAAACTTATGACTATTATAAACTTCTTCTTAGTGGACAATGGAAGTTTAAGTGGAGTGGTTCAAGTTGGGGTACAGACCAAACATCAAAAGACTTAAACAAAAAAATTGTTTTCAAAAATGATAGTGCATTTTTTTACCATAGTGATACAATAGTTAGACAAACAAAATTTGTCTTAGAAAATAGATTTACTGACATATATATTTTTAGTGTGTTTTCCTATACTATCATTTTGAATGATAAAAATGAAAAGTGGGGTTTTAGTTTTTATAAATCTTCTGCTCCATACATTGGCAAGACAAATTCAGTTGCAATTCTCATCAATAAATGGCCAGGTTGTGCTTGTGGTTGTCCAGAAGAAGTTTATGAAAAAATATTTAACAAAAAATTGGGTAGAAGGAGAATAACGAACGCCCAAAGGTTTGGCAATAGCGTGGCTCGACGAATTAAGCATCATCATTTGCCACATAGAATTTCTATTGCTGAAAGGCTGCGGGATTGTAGTAAAAATACTTTTGTGAGGTACAAACAAAAGATTGCAACGAAAAGCCCGAGCTATTGTTGATGAATAGTGATTGATGACAGCCCCCAAAAGAAAATGATGTTCCTCATTATATGTTAAAATTTTCCTCCTCCTCCTCATTAATTCATTCGTTACATATATTTGAAATCTCAACACAAAATCACGCTCCGCATTTGATTTATTTCTACTCTAATTAGTTTTCACATTTAGCTCGGTTTTAAAAAATCGTAATTCTTAAATCATTAAATTTTTAATCGTATGTCAATAGCAAAAATTGTTTGGGTAGATGATGAAATTGAAAGTTTGCAATCGCAAAAAATGTTTCTTGAAAGTAAGGGTTACGAGCTTGTAACTTTTACCAATGGCTTTGAAGCCATTGATTTTGTTAAGGAAAATATTGTTGATGTTGTGTTGCTTGATGAATCGATGCCTGGTATTTCGGGCTTGGAAACTTTGGCAAAAATTAAAGAGATAAATCAGCAAATACCCATTGTGCTGATTACAAAAAACGAGACTGAAACATTGATGGATGAAGCCATTGGCAGCCAGATAAGCGATTACCTGTTGAAGCCTGTGAACCCAAACCAGGTGTGGCTTTCATTGAAAAAAATAATAGACAATAAAAGGCTGGTTGCAGAAAAAACAACCACGGCATACCAGCAGCAATTCAGGGAATTGTTTATGGCTTTGAACAACAACCCTGACTACAACGAATGGATGGAGATTTATAAAAAACTCGTGTATTGGGAGCTTGAAATGGAAAAGAGCAACAGCCCAGAAATGCAGGAAATACTGGCTCAGCAAAAGCAGGAAGCCAACACGGAATTTTTTAAATTTATCAGCAAGAATTATGCAAAATGGATGAAACCAAATGCAATGGATTTGCCAGTGATGAGTCATACATTGTTTCAATATAAAGTGTTGCCACACGTTGAAAAAGGTGTGCCTACTTTCTTTATATTGATTGATAATTTACGCTACGACCAATGGAAAACAATACAGCCAATATTTGCAGAAAGTTTTAGGATTTTAGAAGAGGAAACTTTTTATTCTATTTTGCCAACTGCTACACAATACAGTCGTAACGCCATTTTTAGTGGTATGTTACCTATTGACATTGAAAGAAATTTTCCTAATGAATGGAAGAATGATGATGAAGAAGGAGGCAAGAATTTATTTGAAGAAACCTTCTTCAGAAATCAAATAAAACGTTTGAAAAAAGATGATATTAAATTGAGTTATACCAAAGTTGTTCATCACCACGATGGACAAAATTTGGTAAATAATGTTCACAATCTTTTGAACAATGACTTGAATGTGATTGTTTACAATTTTGTGGATATGCTTAGCCACGCAAGAACTGAAATGGAAGTGTTAAAAGAACTTGCAAGTGATGAAATAAGTTACAGAAGCATTACAAAATCGTGGTTTGAACATAGTGCTTTGCACCAGGCATTAAAGAAAATTGCAGATAAAAAAATTCGATTAATTGTTGCTACAGACCACGGCACAATGAGGGTGCAAACACCACATAAAGTTGTGGGTGATAAACAAACGACTACCAACCTTAGATACAAGCACGGACGAAATTTAAACTACGATCCTAAAACCGTTCTTGCCTTCAAAGACCCTCGTGAAGCGGGTTTGCCAACTCCCAATGTTAATTCATCTTTTATTTTTGCGAAAGAAGATGGCTTCTTGTGCTACCCAAATAACTACAACCATTATGTAAATTATTACAGAGATACTTTTCAACACGGTGGCATTAGCTTAGAAGAAATGATTGTGCCAGTAATTAAAATGGTGAGTAAATAAAATTGTATTTGCACATACATTTATCAATAACCGCATTATTTTGCAGCAATGACTAAGATGATTAAGAAAAAGAAAATCGAAGAGAAGATAATTTTAATAACGAATGATGATAGCATTTTTGCACCAGGAATAAAAGCACTTACAGAAGCTGCTATGCCATTTGGAAGGGTTGTTGTTGTTGCCCCAGATAAGCCTCAAAGTGGAATGGGACACGCCATTACAATTAATGCCCCACTGCGTTTACAAAAAGTAGATTTTATTGATGGCGTTGAAGCATACACCACAAATGGAACACCTGTTGACTGTGTTAAACTTGCAGTTGATAAAGTGCTGCATCGTAAGCCAGATATATGCTTGAGTGGAATTAACCACGGTGCAAATCATAGTATTAATGTAATTTATAGTGGTACAATGAGTGCTGCAATGGAAGCTGCTATTGAGAGTATTCCTTCTGTGGGGTTTTCGTTGCTCGACTATAGTATGAATGCAGACTTTGTTCCTTCAAAAAAAATTATTGCACAGGTATTAACACAAATCTTCAACCAAAAGAAACTTGACAAACATCTTTTGTTTAACGTAAATATTCCTGCCGTTCCTTTTGAGAAAATAAAAGG
>JANYEP010000012.1 GCA_025363075.1 Chitinophagaceae bacterium
CAACAATAAAGGTTTTGAATTACAAAGAAGCATCAATGGCAAAGACTTTGGCAAAATTGGATATATAGATTCTAAATCAACCAATGGTTCAAGTTCATCAAAACTTGATTACATCTATATAGATGAAAACCCATTTGCTGCAACTACAAACTACTATCGTTTACGTCAATTAGATAAAAATGGCAAAGAAGCATTCTCAAATGTTGTTGCATTAAAATCTGCACAAGTTTCTAAAGCAGAGATTAGCAGTATTTATCCAAATCCTGTTCAAGATAAATTGAATATTGTATTAAATACACCTTCAACAGAAAAAGTAAATATTGTTATTACAGATTTAGTAGGAAAAACAATTTCAACCAAAGTTATTGAAACAATTCAAGGCGATAATAACATTCAATTTAACACAACACAACTTGCAAAAGGAACATACTTCGTTAAAGTATACTCATCAAGCAATAGTGAATTAGCTACACAAAAATTTGTGAAACTATAAATTAAAAGTTATTTATTTTAAAAACAGCGATTGCCAAAAGCAATCGCTGTTTTTATATAATTATAGCAAATCAAAATAATTGTTTATTTTCACGCTTAAAAAAAATATATGCTAAAAAAAAATCTACACTCAATTATTAAAATCAGTTTGATAGTTGCTATTGCTTTTTTGGGATTTAATCAAAAAATATCAGCACAAAATGTTGCAATCAACAACACGGTTGGTGCATATTCTGGCAATGTTATTGTTGGAGCCAAAGCAAATCATGCTATGGAAATGATTTATTTAGGAACTGAAATTGGTACTACCAATTTTACTGCGACAACTACTGCTATTACAAGAGTAGAATTTAGCCTAAATGCTCTTTCAACTGCAACAATTCCTGCTACAGTTGCTGACAGTTTTAAGATTTATATGAAAAATGTTCCAACTGCAACTACTGTTTTTGCAACTGGAACAGCAAGCTATACTGGATATACAAAAGTTTACGATGGTGCTTTCACTTTCGCAGCTACTGGTTGGAATGGTGTTAATTTATCAACTTCATTCAAAAGAACAGGCAATTCAAATTTGCAAATACTGGTAGTGAGAAATAACAATGATTCAACCAGTGCAGGATTATTTGTTGACTGTTCAACAGGAAACTCTACAAGCACAGCTACAACCACATATAGTGCTCGTAGATACAATGGAACTCCATTGTTTGTAGCTGGTTCGTCTTCACTGACACAATCTGGGTTTAGACCAGCTATTCGTTTAATACATCAATCAGCAATTGACGTTCAAGCAGTGTCGATTGTAACACCTCCTGCAAGTAGTTGCTTTTCTGCTTCACAAAGTTTTTCTGTAACAATAAAAAATACAGGTATTGGAGGTCCAATAGCCGCAGGAGCTGTTTCTTTAAGTTTTGGAATTAGTGGTGCTAACACATATACTACAACGCAAACATCAGGTGCTGCTATTCCAATTGGAGGAACGCAAACACTTACATTCTCTAGCATCAATATTAATACTGTAGGGTTTAATAAAATTCAAGCAATTGCTACATTAGCAAGCGATGGAGATCATACAAATGATACAGCAAATGCTGGTATAACTACAACAGCAACTTTAACAGGTTTTCCATACTATGAGAACGCAGTTCTTCCTACAACTGTTTTAAAATACTTAAAAGCACTCAATGGCTCACAACTTTGGGGTGCTTATTCAACAAGTGCTGGTATAACATTTAAGGGCGAAACTATTTTACCTTATGCATCAGCCGGTGGAGATACAAGTTTATTTATATTTTTAGGTGCTGGTAGTGGGTTAAATTCAGTAGGATGGAAAAGCTTGTTATACACAGATTGTATGCAGCTACCTGCTGGTCAACCAAGTGCAAACTACAACTTAAATTTTTATATGACAACTGATTCTGCTACAGCTGTAGGAAATGATAGTTTGTATGTTGATATCACAACAGATAAAGGTGTTACTTGGAATAGAATTGCAGGCTTCCAAAGGTATGATGCCAATACAATTGATTATACTTGGGTTCAAAAATCAGTTTCATTATCTGCCTATGCTGGACAAACTATTCAAATTGGTTTTGAAGGAACAAGTCAACTGGGTAATTTAATAGGTTTAGATGAAATAAATGTTGTTGCAAACTACCCCCTTCCTGTAACACTTAACACATTCACAGGTACACGAGAAGGCACAAGAAATGTGTTGAAATGGGAAACTGTAAACG
>JANYEP010000013.1 GCA_025363075.1 Chitinophagaceae bacterium
TTTTACTAAATCATTAATACACTCTTCTTCCAATTGTTCAGCAGTAAACTTACCATCAGCATCAAGTGTATCAATGGTTTTGAGGCTATGCTTTCTGCCAATTTCATTATCATTTTTATCGTGTGCTGGTGTAATTTTTAAAGCACCAGTTCCAAATTCTGCATCTACATATTCATCAGCAATAATTGATATTTTACGATTGATAATAGGAACAATTACTTCTTTACCAATCCACCTTTTATACCTTTCATCGTTTGGACTAACACAAATAGCCACATCACCTAAAATTGTTTCAGGACGTGTGGTTGCTACCATCATAAACTTACTACTATCTTCCACAAATGGATATTTAACGTAGTATAGTTTAGAATCTATTTCTTTAAAAATAACTTCTTCATCACTCAATGCAGTTTTACTCGCAGGATCCCAGTTTACCATTCTTAAACCTCTGTAAATAATGCCATCATTATACAACTGAACAAATATTTTTATCACAGCTTTGTAGTAATCATCATCCATTGTAAATGATGTTCTGTTCCAATCTAAACTGCAGCCCAATTTCTTTAATTGTTGTAAGATAATACCACCATATTTCTCTTTCCATTCCCAAGCATAGCTTAAAAATTCTTCTCTTGTTAATGAAGATTTGGTGATGCCTTTTTCTCTAAGCATTTGCACCACCTTAGCTTCTGTTGCAATGCTTGCGTGATCTGTACCTGGAACCCAACAAGCATTAAAGCCTTGTTGCCTTGCACGTCTTATTAAAATATCCTGAATGGTATTGTTAAGGCAATGCCCCATATGCAACACACCAGTTACATTGGGTGGTGGAATGACAACTGTATATGCTGGTTTTGTGTTATCAACTTGGCTATTAAAATATCCTTTGCCAAGCCAATGCTCATACCAATTATTATCGGCTATTTGATGCTCAAAATTTTTGCTAATCTCACTCATAAAACTTCTTTAGAAATGGCTGCAAATGTAAGAGGTGTTGGTTGGCAAATATTCATAAAACAAATCACAGCTTACTTTTTTAGTGGTAGTTCATATGTAGAATTAAATAATCTTGTGTATGCTAACTTTGTGTTTTTCTGTACAAAAAAAGAATCATACAAAGCTCTATGAAAGCCAGAATCTTGTATTTTCTGGGCAAAAACCCCGAAATTAATATCATACATTGAGCTATCCAATGAGTAAACATTTAACTGTGTATCTATGCTACTACCAGTTAATAAAAATTGTTGATTTAACTCATTAAAATAATTTCTAGGAGATACTTCGACAAACAACGTATCGTAAGGGTTAGCATTTACTTTTAAATGAATTATTCCACTATCTAACTCTCTGCCATTTACAACAGTGTTAGTTAATTGTGTTTTGTAATTAAATTTTGTGTTCGAATATCTGTAATCAGCTACAGCGTGATTGTTTGAGTAAATAGGAAAAACAGGCGAACACAATGAAAGAGCATAATCGATATAATTGCCATCAGCTATAAAATTGATGCTAAAATGTCCTACATTATTTGTTATTGTTGAATCGATAATTCTATCATATGTAACGCCATTGTATGTAAACGTCGGTCTGCCTCCTAACAAATAAACCTTTGTATTGGATAATAGTTTATTTTTTGATGAATCAAATGCTACTCCTGTTGCTGAAATAGATGTTCCCTTATCAACATTCTTTCTGCAAGAGATTAGTATTGTAAAAAAAAATAGTATAGTTATAATTTTAGTAAAGTGTTTCATTGCACTGAGTTTAATATTCGAAGATAATTAAACCTCTCCTTATTTTTTTATATTACTATTACAAAAGTAGTTTATGAATAAAACTTCTCTTCTTCTATGATATAAACTAATCAACTTTCTCTGGTCTCATTTGTGGGAACAACAATACATCTTGAATTGATGGTTGATTTAAAATCATCATACACAATCTGTCAATCCCAATGCCAATACCACTTGTAGGAGGCATTCCATATTCTAATGCTCTAAGAAAATCGTGGTCAATAAACATAGCTTCATCATCGCCACGCTCCATTAATTTTATTTGTTCTTCAAAGCGTTCACGTTGATCAATTGGGTCGTTTAACTCGCTATAAGCATTGGCAACTTCCTTTCCATTAATCATCAACTCAAAACGTTCAACCAAGCCTTTTTTACTTCTATGTTTTTTGGTTAATGGACTCATTTCAACAGGATAATCCATTATAAAAGTTGGCTGAGAATAAGTGTGTTCGCTGGTTGCACCAAAAATTTCATCTATCAATTTTCCTTTGCCAATATTATTTGGCACTTGAATTTTAAGTGTAGCACAAACTTCTCTTAAAGCAGGTTCTTCCATTTCACTAATATCAATATTGGTGTTTTCTTTTATAGCATCAAAAATGGTAATGCGTTTAAATGGAGCTTTAAAACTGATTGTTTTTTCACCAACTTGCACATCAGTTTTACCGTGAACAGCTATTGCAATTTTCTCTAATAAAGTTTCTGTTATTTCCATCATCCAGAAATAATCTTTATAAGCTGTGTACCATTCAAGCACTGTAAATTCAGGATTGTGGGTTCTGTCCATTCCTTCATTTCTGAAGTTTCTGCTAAACTCATATACCCAGTCAAACCCACCAACGATAAGCCTTTTAAGGTAAAGCTCATTTGCAATTCTTAAATAAAAAGGAACATCCAAAGCATTGTGGTGTGTAATAAAAGGGCGAGCTGCTGCACCACCAGGAATATTTTGCAACACAGGTGTATCAACCTCCAAAGCACCTTGTTCGTTAAGGAAATTACGAATGGTATTAATGATGGTTGTGCGACCAATAAACGTTTTTTTAATATCAGGATTTACAATTAAATCTGCATAGCGTTGTCGGTACTTAAATTCAGGATCAGTAACTTCATCAAATACATTACCCTCTTCATCACGTTTCACAACTGGCAATGGTTTCAGGCATTTTGTAAGTAGTGTAAGTGTTTGAGTATGCAAACTTGTTTCGCCAGTTTTTGTAATAAAAACATAGCCAGTTGCACCAATAATATCTCCTAAATCAAGTGGCTTCACCACATTTTCCCAAAGGCTTTTATCTTCTTCTGGACAAAGCTCATCACGCTTTAAATACAATTGAAAAATGCCTTTTGTGTCTTGTATTTTTATAAAAAAAACCTTGCCTTTATCGTTAATGCTCATTACACGCCCAGCCACACAAACCTGTGCAAATTGCTCTTTGATTTCTTCTGTAAATTGGTCTTTAATATCTGTTGAATAATGCGAAACAGGATACAAAGCAGCTGGATAAGCATCAATACCTTGCTCGTTTAATTTTTGTAGTTTTTCCCTGCGTATTAATTCTTGTTCGCTTAAATGTTGACTCATATTGTTTGCTTAAAATGGCTGCGAAGATAAGTGTAGCAGCAATTGAAGAAATTATAGATTCTCTTTGTAGATATTAGGTTTATTAATAGTCATCAACCTTCCTTTTAAATCATCATTTATTTTTTGCCATCCAAATTGTTCATACAAACTATGAGCATCTTTTGTTGTAAGTAACAATCGTCTCAAACCTTGTAAATCTGGGTGCTGATGAATGGTTTGCAGTAAGAGTTTTCCCAAACCTTTTCCCTGTTCTTCTTTAATAATAAATACATCTGCCAAGTATGCAAACGTTGCTTTGTCTGTTATGATTCTTGCAAAACCAACTTGCTTATTATTTTTATAAACACCAAAGCAGATGGAATTTTCGATAGCTTTTTCAACGGTTGATTTTGGAATACATTCTGCCCAATAAGATTCTGTTGAAAGATAATTATGAATAGTATTTATATCTAACAACTCTTTATTAGTGCTTATTATAACACCATTGAATGTTTGTTCAAAATGATTATTCATTGAATAATTTTTTATAGATTGAGGATTTAGAAAGAGAAATTATTTCTCCTGGTTTCATTGCATCTAAACAAATGTTTTCTATGCTATTTCTTATGAGTCTAAGTGTTGGAAACCCAACAGCAGCAGTCATTTTACGCACTTGTCTATTTTTCCCTTCAGTTAAAATTATGCCTACCCAACTTGTTGGAATATCCTTTCTAAATCTAATTGGTGGATTTCTTTCGCATACGATTGGGTTATCTAAAACTCTTGCTGTTGCTGGCTTTGTGTTATATAATTTGCCATCAATATTGATTGTAACACCTTGTTGTAATTTATTAATTGCATCGTTGTTTATTGTTCCATCAACTTGCACATAGTATTCTCTTTTGTGTCTAAAATTTGGATTTAATAAACGATGATTAAGTTGCTTGTCGTTGGTAAGAATTAATAAACCTTCGCTATCAAAATCTAATCTTCCAACAGGATAAACATCTTTCTCAACATCAAAAAAATCTGCAAGTGTTTTCTTATCTCCTTCTTTTGAAAATTGAGATAATACTTGAAATGGTTTATAAATAATATAATAGTTGAACGGCTTCAAATGCAATGTTTATAGGTATTACAAAGAAAATGATTTGTTAAGTAACGGCAATAAAAAAGTCTCGTAAAAAACGAGACTTTGTATATGGATGGGTTAGTAAGTACCAGAAACTTTCGTTTCCAATACAATATTAAAACACTTTGTATTACTACAAAAAAAATGTATAAAAATTTTATACACATTAAAAAATAAAATGTGAATAGCGTTGTTTAAATTATTAACAAACAAGAAAAATGTAGAAATAATTTATAAAAATATTTGTAAATAAAAATTGCCGAAACTATTATGAATAAAGGGTTTCAAGACGTTTGAATTATTTTAATATTTTATTATATTGATAAAATAATTTGTGCAAACAAGTTCTATATATTTTTGCACTATAAATTTTTATAATGAAATTTTCTTCTCCACTTTCAATGTCATCGCTTGCAACATTGATTAATGCAACAGTTATTGGCAATGAAAATAATATTGCAAAAGGCATTAATGAAATACATAAAGTAGAAGATGGAGACATCTGTTTTGTTGACCATCCAAAGTATTATGACAAATGTTTAAATAGTGCTGCAACCATTGTTATCATTAACACACAGGACATTACTATACCCACAGGCAAAACACTTTTGTTTACACAAGAACCCTTTGAAGCATACTTAAAAATTGTTGAAACATATAGACCATTTGCACCTTCAACAAAATCAATTAGTGATACTGCAATCGTTGGTGAAGGTTCTGTTATTATGCCAAATAGTTTTATTGGCAACAACGTGAAAATTGGCTCTAACACTATCATTCACCCAAACGTTACTATACTTGACTATAGTGTAATTGGTGATAATGTTGTAATACAAAGTGGAACTGTAATTGGTAGTGATGCGTTTTATTACAACACAAAAAAGAATAGAGAAGTTTGGTATAAAAGAATGAAAAGTTGTGGCAATGTTGTGATAGAAGATAACGTTGAAATTGGCTCTGGCTGCACGATTGACAGAGGTGTTACTGCTGAAACAAGAATTGGAAAAGGAACTATTATGGACAATCAAGTGCATATTGGACACGATGTTTCTGTTGGAAAAAATTGCTTATTTGCTGCACAGGTTGGCATTGCAGGTGCAACGGTTATTGAAGATGGTGTTACACTTTGGGGTCAGGTTGGTGTAAATAAAACAATTACTATTGGTAGTGGTGCTGTTGTAATGGGACAGTCTGGAGTTGTTGGAAACATTGAAGGAAATAATGTTTACTGGGGAACGCCTGCAATAAATTTTGGTGATAAAAAACGTGAAATGGTTTGGGTAAAACGTATTCCTGAACTATGGAAGAAGATGATGAGCTAATTAATTATTCGAGGTTGTATTTAACTTTTAATTCATTACAAATTCTTTCAATACAATTTTCAAAAGCATTGTAGCTGAAATCTGGCAAGGCTTTCAGTAATTTTGAATTATCATAAGCAATATTTTTTTGAGCTGTTCTTGCAGTTTCTCTTGTAAGCAATGGGCTCCTATCTGTGAATAGAGTTTTCAACTTTTCTACACGCCAAGCGATTGCACTTAAAAATGGTGTTGCAAGTTTTGAAGGTTGTCTTTTGTTGAAATTTTTTGCAATAGCATCAAACAAATTTTTGTATGAAATATTATATCCATTGATAATAAACCTTTCATTGATTATGTCGCTATTCATTAACGCTATCATAGCTTTTGCTACATCTTCAACATCAACAAATCCATTGCTGCCATTGGTGTACCAAGGAAATTCATTGTAACAATTTTTAAATATTGCAGATGAACCAGCATCCCAATTTGCTGTACCTAAAATAATACTTGGATTTACAATTATTACATTAAGTCCTTCGCCCATTGCACGCCAAACTTCCATTTCGCTGGCTATTTTACTTTTAGCATATTCACTATTTTCTGATGAATTATTACCACTTATTTTTTCTGTAATTAATTCACCATTTTTAAATCTATCTAAAGTAGCAACACTACTTACGTGAACTAATTTTTCAATACCATTATTCAAGCTAATATTTACAACATTTTTTGTGCCTTCAATATTTAAGTGATGAATGTGATGCTTGTCTTTTGCCTGAAAAGAAACCACAGCAGCACAGTGATACACTTGCTTAACATCTTGCATAATTTCATTTAAAGCAACTACGTCAAGTATGTCAACTTGTTTCCAATCTGCAAGCTTTTTTAACTCATCAGATGGTTTTTTTTTGTTATATAGTGCAACAATATTTCGATTTGTTTTGGCCAATTCTTTTACAAGATGAGAACCTACCAAACCTGTTGCTCCTGTTACTAAAATCATTTTATTTCTTTTTCATTACACTTAACAATAATACTGGTAATAAAACCAAGTTTGTTATTGTACCAACCACTAGCGTTAAGCTTGTAAGCCAACCCAATGCTTGTGTTCCTCCAAAGCTACTAAAACAGAAAATAATAAACCCAGTAATTAAAACCAATGAAGTATAAATAATGCTTATTCCTGTGTGTTTTATTGTTTGTGTTAATGTCGATTGAATATTGTTATTATAATGTAAAAGCTCTTGTTTATAGTTTACTAAAAATCTAATTGTAACGTCAATTACAATTCCAAGTGCAACGCTGAAAACCAGCACAGTTGAGGGTTTTAAAGAAATACCAACCCAACCCATTACACCTGCTGTAACAATTAAAGGAATAATATTTGGAATAAGTGAACAAATTAAAACACGCATAGAACGAAATAAATAAAGCATACAAATTGCAATTAAAACAAAGGCATAAATAACGCTTTCTTTTAATCCATTAATGATAAAACTTGATCCTTCTAAAAAGGTAACACTGCTACCCGTAAATGTTATGTTATACTTTGTTGAATCAAAAATTTCTTTCCCTTTCTTCTCAAAATCTTTGATTAATAATGGCAACTCTTTACTACCAATATCTTTCATATTTACCGATATTCTTGCAAGCTGTCTGTTACTATCAATAAAGTTATTCATTAAGCTGCCTATGCCTTTTTTGTTGATAGTTGTGTTGCTGTTTTCTGGTTGCATATACTGACTCATTAAAGCCATTTCTGCCATTCCATTTGGAATAGTGTAGCTATTGCTATCACCATCAAAATATGCCTGACGAGAAAATTTTAAGCCTTCAATAAAACTCAAAGGCTTTGCTGTGTATGGGTTTGAGTCAATGTAGTTACTAAACTCTTCTATTTTTTCAATAGGTTGCATACTACGTTGCAATCCCTTTTTCTTTTTTGTATCAATAATAATTTCTAAAGGCATAATCCCTTTAAAATTATTTTCAAACCATTTTAAATCTGTATAAATGGCATCCTTTTTCGGCAAATCATCAACAATAAAACCTTCTTTTTTTAACCTGAAAATACCACCAATGGAGACAAGGATTATTATTGCGGAAATAGCATAAACCCATTTGGAATGATGAAAAGCCCAACGTTCAATTTTTACTAAAACCTTTTCCAGTAGTGCGTTTTCAAGGTATTTAGTTTCTCTTGCAGTTGGTGGTTTTAAATAACTTAATATGGCTGGAATAAATAATAAGGAGATAAAGAATAGAGCCAAAATATTAATACCAGAAACAAAACCAAACTCTTTTAGTAAAGTACTTTTTGTGAGTGCAAACACAGCAAAACCAATGGCAGCAGCTATATTGCAGAATAATGTAACAATACCCATCTTGCCAATCATTGTATAAAGAGAAAATTCTTTATCATTACTTTCTCTGTAAACTGTATGATATTTATTTAAAAAATAAATGCAGTTTGGAACTCCTATAACCACTACCAATGGAGGAATGAGTGCAGTAAGCAATGTAATTTTATAACCAAATAGAACCATAGTTCCAAAGCTCCACAATACACCCATTGCAACAACTGATAAGCTCATTAATGTTGCAGCAAACGAACGGAAAAATAACAACAAAACCAAGGCAGATAATAGTAACGAGCCAAACAAAAAATAGCTCATTTCATTTTTAATTCTGTCTGATACTTTTGTTTTGATATATGGTAAACCGCTAATGTGTGTTGCAATGCCAGTAAGCTTTTTAAAGGAATTGACAGCTGTGGATATTTTATTTACTAAAGCTGTTCTGCTTTTACTCATTGCAGTATCCTTATTAACTGTAACACCCATTAAGTAAGTGTTTGTTTCGGCGTTGTAGAGCAGATTTTTATAGATAGGTAAGCTTTTAAAAACAGTTGTTTCGCTATCCAATTTATTAATATCTGTAAAAATTTTTTTGCTAATAAATTTTGAATGAATTGTGTCCTTAACAAGTGTTACAGCTTCTGGAATACTCATTATGCTTTTAACGGCACTTATGTTTTCAAGTTGCTTGTGTAGTGCGATATATTCTGAAAAAATTGCTGGTGTAAATAATTTATCTGTTTCAATACCAATGACAATTAAATTATTATCTGCACCAAACTGTTTAACAAATTTTTGATATTCAATATTCTTTTTATTGTCCTCTGGAACAGCTTTATTACTATCGTAACTAATTTGTATCTGGCTTGTTTTCCAAGCCATAAACACAGTGATTAAAAACAATAATGCCAGGGCTTGTACTCGAAACTGAATTATTTTTTTTCCTAAACTATACCACATAATTGCTGCTGTTGCTTACTTGCAAAGAAAAGGCTTTTGGGATGTATGATTTACGATGTATAAATTACACAGCCATAACTATTTTCTTTTACTTTCGCCAACTTAAAACGAAAAGTAATTAAATATGTTACAAGCAACTTTAAAAAAGAACGATATAAAAGCAAAGTGGTTAATTGGTATTTTTTCATTTGTTGTTTTTGCAATAGTGACTGCCTTGGATATGATAAAACTTAATATCAAAGTAAGTTTTGATGTACACATTTTTGCTGTTGCAAATGCCGTTATAAATTCACTTGTAGCTGTGTTGTTGGTTGCAGCACTTGTAGCTGTAAAGCAAAGAAAATATCAACAACATAAAAACCTAATGCTTGCTGCCTTGGTTTTGTCAATCTTGTTTTTAGTGTGCTATATATCTCATCATTTATTAAGTGGTGTAACTAAATTTGGTGGAGTAGGGTTTGCTAAAACACTGTATCTTATTATACTTTCAACACATATTTTTTTAGCAGCAGTTATTCTCCCATTTATATTATTTACAACTTATAGAGCAATGATTGCTGAATTTCCTGCCCATAAAAAACTGGCTAAAATAACCTGGCCATTGTGGTTTTATGTTGCAGTTACAGGTCCAATTGTGTACTTGATGATTAGTCCCTATTACAGCCATTAATTAGGATGTTGTAGTATCAACTAAATCGTGTTCAGTTAGCTCCATACGTTTTGAAATGTCTGTTAAATTTGCAAGTCGTTGAACAGAGTATGGAATGGTATCCAAACCATCGCAATAACGCTTTACGTAGAAAAAAATACCAATTAAACTGCTTGCAGCAATTTCATCTTTGTGTGTAATCCAGCTTGTAACATATAAGGAGCAGGAAATAACAATAATAACTATAATACCCATCAATCCAAAGTTCCAGGCTTCTTGATCGCTAATTCTTATTTGCCATATCCTTAATTTATTATAATGATTGCGAGTTGCAAAAGAATTGCTACCACCAATAATGTCAACTTGGTTTTCAAATTCATCATTTCTTTTTTTTGTTAATTGGTTCATCTTTTTGCCGTAGAAATAACTGATAATAACAATTGGAATTAATACTGTTAAACAAATAAAAACAACTTTAATATCATAAAAACAAAGTATAATTAAAGACCCAATAATATTAAATGCAGCTTCAATTACATAGACCAGATCAAATTCTAAAAAATCAACAAATTCTCTTGCTAAATTACTGTGTGCAGAAAGCTTTGACACATCTTTGTCATCATATTTCCTACTTAATAATCTACTTACAAATGAAGTGTAAATGCCACTATAAGTTCTTGTATCAACCCTGTGCCTAATTGTTCCAACAACTACCCAGATAAAATAAATACCAATTAATTCAAACAGGGGAATATTATGTCCATAAATAAGCCCATCTATAGCTTTTGCAATATAATCTGGTTGCAATAAAAGTGCAAACATCTCTATAGAAAATAGAGAATACGTTAACACCAACTGCCATTTATGTTTAAAAAAAATAGCTTTGAATATCTTCAATTTTGGCATATCAAATTTTCTTGAAATAGTTAACTGTAAAGGGTTTCAGCTAATGGAATTAAATGTTAGATAAGTTAGCAAATATAAGATGGGAGAGGACGTGAAATATAAAAACTAAAAAGCCCAAAACGAAACATACTTGGAACTTACAATTTACCAATCACCAAAAATATGCATCTTCGCTAAAAATATTTTTTATGCCATATTCAACTTTAATTACACAGTTAGAAAACAATATTCTTACCATTACCATCAATCGTCCAGATAAATTAAATGCTCTAAATCGTGATGTGTTTACAGACCTGAATAATGTGGTTGATGAAATTGAAAATACTGCTGAAATAAAATCTGCTATCATCATTGGCTCTGGCACAAAAGCATTTGTTGCAGGTGCTGATATTAGTGAGTTTAATAGTTTGAATTTGGAAGAAGCAAAAGCTTTGTCAAAACGTGGGCAGGATATATTTTTTAAAATAGAAAATTGCAGCAAACCCATCATTGCTTGTGTTAATGGTTTTGCACTTGGTGGAGGCTGTGAATTGGCAATGAGTTGTCATTTTAGATTGGCAAGTGATAATGCAAAATTTGGTCAGCCAGAAGTTAATCTTGGTTTAATTCCTGGCTATGGTGGTACACAAAGATTGGCTCAATTAATTGGTAAAGGACGAGCAATAGAATTGCTGATTTCTGCGAATATGATTGATGCTGCTACTGCACTAAATTACGGCTTGGTAAACTATGTAACAACACAAGAAGAATTATTGCCAAAAGCTATTGCAATACTTGCAAATATTAATACCAAAGCACCAATTGCCATTGCTAATTGCATAAAAGCTGCAAATGCAATTTTTGATGAAACAAAAAATGGTTTTGAAGAAGAGGTAAATGCTTTTGGCAAATGCTTTGAAACCATTGATATGAAAGAAGGAACAACTGCTTTTTTAGAAAAAAGAAAGGCTGTTTTTGTTGGAAAATAAGCGGTAAAGGGCTTGTAGCAATAGGCATTATTGAATGAACCTCGACAGATTTCGAGGTTTATTTTTTTTCACACTATTTTGTGAAGAAAATATGGATAAGATGAATATCTGTTAGTAACTGCAATTAATCTGTTAGTTTATATGTGGACAATCTGAAAATACTGTGAATTTTATTTTCATCAACTATGTGAATTAAAATTCTAACAAATATTCATCTCTACAAAGCAAATATTTCATTTTGCCTCTCCTACTTTCGCCAACTAATTGTGCAGGTAACAATTCCTTAATATTTAAGATTGTACCTTTAAATAGTTAGCAAAAAAAGATAAAGCAAACCCAACATACAAGCAACATAAATGGAATTAACGAACATAAATAGAGATAGAAAAAAACGCAAGCCCAGTGTCGATCTAAGCACAATGGTTTATGGAAAAATACCACCACAGGCACGTGAATTGGAAGAAGCTGTTTTAGGTGCTATAATGCTTGAAAAAACTGCATTTGATAATTTGGTTGACGCTAACTTAAAACCAGAATGCTTTTATGTAGAAGCACACCAGATTTTATTTACTGCAATGCAGGATATGCAGCAACGTGGTATTCCAATTGATATTTTAACGGTTGTTGAAGAATTAAGGCGAAAGGAACAATTAGAATTTGTTGGTGGACCTTACTATGTGAGCAAGCTTACCAATATGGTTGTAAGTACTGCAAACATTGATGCTCACGCAAGAATTATTTTGCAAAAATTTATTCAAAGAGAGCTTATAAAAATTAGTGGTGAAATAATAGGCGATGCTTATGAAGACAGCACAGACGTTTTTGATTTGCTTGATGAAAGTGAAACAAAAATGTTCAACATCACCAATAATTATTTGAAGAAAAACTTTGAAGAGATAAGTAGTGTGTTGGCAAAAACGATTAACAGGATTGATGATTTAAGAAACCAAAAAGATGATATAAGTGGTGTGCCAAGTGGGTTTGCATCTTTGGATAAAGTAACTTTTGGATGGCAGCCAACCGATTTAATTATTCTTGCTGCACGTCCATCTGTGGGTAAAACTGCATTTGCTTTAAACCTTGCACGTAACGCAGCATTGCATCCTACAAAGCCTATTCCTGTTGCATTCTTTAGCTTAGAGATGAGTGCAAGCCAATTGGTACAGCGTATATTAAGTGCAGAAAGCGAGATTCATATGGAAAAAATTTCTCGTGGTAAACTTGAAGATTACGAGTACCAGCAACTGCACACAAAAGGTATTAAAAAACTTGAGACTGCTCCATTATATATAGATGATACTGCTGCATTAAACATCTTTGAATTTAGGGCAAAAGCAAGAAGGCTGGTACACAAACACAATGTTGGAATTATTATTATTGACTACTTGCAATTGATGAGTGGAACTGGTGATAAAAATGGAAACCGTGAGCAGGAAATCAGTAATATTTCACGAAATTTAAAGGCACTTGCAAAAGAATTAAGTGTACCAATTATTGCTCTATCACAGTTAAGTCGTGCTGTTGAAACAAGAAAGGAAAGCAATAAAATGCCACAACTTAGTGACCTTAGAGAGAGTGGTGCAATTGAGCAGGATGCTGATATGGTAATGTTTATTTATCGCCCAGAATATTACGAAGTAAATACCAATGAAAATGGCGAAAGCACCAAAGGAGAAACGCATATTCGTATTGCAAAACATAGAAATGGTTCTTTGGAATTGATAAAACTTAGAGCATTATTACACATTCAAAAGTTCGAAGAGTGGGATGGTAATGATAATATTGGTGGAATGATGGGTGGGGGAAGTTGGAAGCCTGTAAGTCCATCTCCTATTGGTACAGCACCAAGTAATGATGTTGGAAAATTCTTTGTGCAGGGAAGCAAAATGAATAGTGGAGATTTTGATGAAGGCTTTGATGGCGATGCACCATTTTAATATTTTACAACATAAGACACAAAAGTTAACATAAGAAAATATTCTTTACTTATGTTTTCTTATGATACTTATGTGGTTCGATAAAATTTATCTCGAATGTATATAACTAAAACTCACTTAAAAGATTTAACCTATCAGGTAAATGGTGCAGCAATTGAAGTTCACAAAGCTCTTGGTCCAGGATTATTAGAGAGTGTCTACCACAAATGTTTGATACACGAATTGCATTTGCGAGATATTGAATTTAGCTCTGAAATGATTGTGCCTGTTCACTACAAAGGGCTTGATGTGGCAACAGAATTGAGATGCGACTTTTTGATTGAAAATATTTTAGTAGTTGAAATAAAATCTTTAGAAAGCATTTTACCTATTCACGAAGCACAACTACTTACCTATATGAAACTCCTTAAATCACCAAAAGGATTGATGATAAATTTTAATGTATTAAATATTTTTAATGACGGACAAAAAACCTATGTAAACGAATATTTCAGAAACTTGCCTGAGTAATACTTGCCACATAAGATACATAAGGATGCATAAGTTATTTTCTTATGTCATCTTTTGTGTCTTATGTGGTTCAATAAAAAATTATTTGTAAACCCCAATGCAGCTACCTTACTTCTACCAAAAAGATATTGATACATCAAAAACACAACTTGTTTTAAGCGAAGAAACAAGCAAACATTGTGTGCAGGTTTTGCGAATGAAAAAAGGAGAAAAATTGCAATTGACAAATGGTATTGGTGATTTATTTACTGCTGAAATTGTTGCTGCGAATAAAAAAAATACAATCGTTAAAATACTTGAAACGATAAACATTAAACCACAAAATAAACAAGTTTCTATTGCTATTTCTTTATTAAAAAATGCTTCTCGTTTTGAATGGTTTTTAGAGAAAGCAACAGAGATTGGTATTGCAGAAATTTTCCCCATTATTAGTAAAAGAACCGAGCGACAACATTTTAGATTTGATAGAATGAATGGTATTTTAATTGCAGCAATGTTGCAAAGCCAGCAAACGTTTTTACCAACTCTTCACGAACCAATTTTATATAACGAAATCTTTACTCCTTCAAAACACGAAACTAAACTGATTGCTCATTGCGAGGAAGATAAAAAGATTGCTATAAAAGAAATAAATATTAGCAATAAGACGCAAATTTTAATTGGACCTGAAGGAGATTTTACAGCAGAAGAAATTGCTTTGGCTCTGCAAAATAATTACTTGCCAATAACACTGGGTAATACAAGATTAAGAACAGAAACTGCAGGTGTTGTTGCTGCAACTTTGTTGATGAATTATTAACTTTCTAAAACCTTTTCCATCTTCATACTTCGTGAGCCTTTAATTAGAATGTTGCAATCCTCAAAGTCTTGCTGGGCAAACCATTCAGCAGCTTCAGTAGAATTACTAAAGTATAAATGATGATGTGAAATTTTATCAAAATCCCCGCCAACGAGTACAACTTTTTTCCAATTGAATTGATTAATTAAATCGACAATAGCGTGATGTTCTTCAACACTTTCTTTCCCCAATTCCATCATTCCACCAAGCATTAAAATTTTATTGTTGGATTGAAATTTTGCAAAGTTTTCAATAGCAGCTTTCATACTGCTTGGGTTGGCATTATACGCATCCAGAATAATTCTGTTTCTGCCAACTTCTATAAGTTGGGAACGACTATTTGATGGCGTATAATTTTCAATAGCAGCTTTAATTTTATCGTCAGGAACATTAAAATATTTACCAATTGCAACAGCAGTTAAAACGTTTGATAAATTATAATCACCAACCAAATTTGTTTGAATTATTTTTATATTTTCATCATTAATTTCAACAGATAAAAAAGGATTGCTTTCTTTTATGTTGCCAATAACTGCTCCTTCTTTAGTGCCATATTTTACAATGGTTTCAATGCCCTTACTCATTGTTTGCAAATACTTAAAATCCCAATAAACAAAGGCAGTTCCATTGTTTTCTTTTAAAAATTTAAACAATTCACCTTTGCCTTTTCTTACACCCTTTTCTCCACCAAAACCTTCAAGATGTGCTTTGCCACAATTTATAATAGTACCATAATTTGGTAAAGTGTAGTTGCAATAACTTTCAATTTCTTTTTGATGATTTGCACCCATTTCTATCACAGCCATTTCTGCATCTTGTTTAATAGAAAGTAGTGTTAATGGCACACCTATATGATTGTTTAAATTTCCTTGTGTAGTGTAGGTTTTATAATGAGTTGCTAAAACAGAACTCACCAATTCTTTTGTAGTTGTTTTTCCATTGCTGCCAGTAATAGCAATAAATGGAATATTAAATTGCTGGCGATGGTGTTTTGCTAATGCTTGCAATGTTGTTAGTGAATCATCAACTTTAAATAATCTTTCATCATTGCTATTTACATCTTCGTCAATAACTACAAGGCTTGCACCTTGTTCTAATGCTTTTAGTGCAAATAAATTCCCATTAAAATTATCGCCTTTTAATGCAAAGAAAATATCACCTTGTTGTATCTTTCTTGTATCTGTGCAAACAGACATTGATTTGATAAAATGGCTGTATAATAGTTCGATGGAATTGTTCATTTTAGTTTAAATTAAAATCTATTTCTTTCCTTGTAAATAACCCAAATCTTTCAGGCAGTTCATCAATATCTTTTTTCTGATGTTTACCATATCAATGTCTTTATCACCCTCGAGGTTTAGCACAAAAAATGAAGGATGTTTATTTTCTTCAACCCAGCCTACAACCCAGCCAAGTGCTTTGCCATTTTCTTTAGTCCCCCAACCTGTTTTGTAAGCCAATGTGTAGTTGCTGTTACTTTCTTGTGTCATTGCTTTTTTTACAATACCCATAGTTGTTTTGTTGAAGGGCAATTGCTCGAAATAAAGTTTTTTCACCAAGCCCAATTCTTCATCAGGTTTTATTTTCAAAGAATTATCCAGCCAAAAGGTGTCAATGTTTGAAGTGATTTTTTTTGTACCGTAGCTTAAGCTATCCAGCCACATTTGCATTGTTGGCTTTCCTATTCTTCTTGCAACTTCTTGGTAATATGACACAGCAGAAACTTTAAATGCTTCTTCCATAGTTAAGTCTTTGTTCCAATCTGCAAAGGGGCGAGTAATGCCATCCCATTTTATCACCATTTTACTGTTGGTAATTTTACCTGTTTGTAAACCAATTAATGAATTTACAATTTTAAAGGTAGATGCAGGTAAGTATGCTGAATCTTTAAATCTGCTAAGGTTGTAAATGTTGAAATTGCCCTGAGCATTATTATATAAAGCAAAAGTTCCTTCTACTTTATTTTCATCAAAATATTTTTTTAAGCCATCTTCATTTGTAATGTTATTTGATGAACAGGCATTTAAAAATATTGCTGACAACAAAATTGACAGCCATTGAATTTTATTTTTATACATCTTAAAACTAATTTTTGATATTGTGGCAAAACAAATCATTTTCTGTATCAGTAGTTATAATAGTGGAGAAATATGTAGAATTTATTTAAAGCGATTAATAATTTGCAACAGACAATGAGCTTCTTTTTTTGAAATCTTAAAAAAAAGTTAAAAAAATATATTTAAGAAACTTGTTTTGTCATCCTTAGGTCATATTTTCGCCGCCGTTTAGGAATTTTTCCATTACAAAGAACCACAGACTGTGAATATGAAGTTTCACCAACGACTCACCAAAAGCATTATTACAAGTATATTATTTGTACTGTTCGTATTGTTCAGCAACAATATTTTAGCCGAAGACGGCAAAGCACTTTTTATGAAAAATTGTGCAAGTTGTCACGCTATTGATAAAGAGATAACAGGACCTGCATTGCGAGATGTTGAAAGCAGATGGATGGGAAAAAGAAATAATCTACACACTTGGATTAAAAATACAGGTAGTTATTTGAAGAACTCTGGTGATAAATATGCGTTAGACCTTTATGATAGATATAAGGCAAAAGGAGCAATGAATGTTTTTGAAGGAGTGCTTGACGACAAACAAATTGATCTTATCCTTGATTATATCAAAACAGCACCTCTTCCTGGTGCTGGTGGTGGAAAAGATTCTAATCCTATTGACAATAAAGAATCAGATAATTCACTTCTTTTCGGAATTCTTACTTTAATACTTGCAGTAATTGCATTCACCTTAATGCAAGTAAATAGTAATCTTAAAAAATTATCAGACGATAAAGAAGGTATTCCTGCAGCAGAACCTATTGCTTTCTGGAAAAACAGAACCTATATTGCTTTTGGAATTATCATTTTAATAATAATAGGGGGATATCTAACTGCAAAAGGTGCAATTGGTCTTGGTAGAAATAAAGGTTACGTGCCTTCTCAGCCAATATTTTATTCCCACAAAGTTCACGCTGGTGTAAATCAGGTCAATTGTTTATACTGCCACGGTGGAGCTCAGGATGGAAAACATGCGAATATTCCATCTGTAAATGTTTGTATGAATTGCCACTTAACAATCAACGAGTATAAAGGGAAAGAAAAACTATATACAGAAGAAGGTAATGAGGTTGATGGTACAAGCCAAATCAAAAAATTGTACGAATACGCAAATTACACACCAGGTCAAAAAGAACCTTGGGATGCTACAAAAGCGAAATCAATTCCTTGGACAAAAATTCATAATTTGCCAGATCACGTTTATTTCAACCATAGCCAACACGTAGTTGCAGGAAAACAACAATGTCAAACTTGCCATGGTGAAATTACAAAAATGGATGAAGTTAAACAGTTTGCTGATTTAAGTATGGGTTGGTGTATTAACTGTCACAGGGAAACTAAAGTTCAGTTTAAAGAAAATGGTTACTACAGTATCTATCAAAAATATCACGACGAACTTAAGAATGGTAAAATGGATAGTACAAAAGGTGTTACTGTTGAAAAAATAGGTGGAACAGAGTGTCAGAAATGTCACTATTAAAATTTGATGATGTGATAATGTGATGATACAATACCTCACACATTTCACAGAATTAATTATCAAATTATCAAATTATCGAATTATCACATTATGTCTAAACATTGGCAAAGTTTTGGGGAATTAAACAACACAGAGGCTTATCAAAAGTCGCTGCAAAATGAGTTTAAAGAAGATCTTCCATTTGAAATGGATGGAACTTTGTTAGACGCACAGACTCCTCGTAGAGATTTCTTAAAATATTTAGGATTTACAACAGCTGCTGCAGCAATTGCTGCAAGTTGTGAAGTTCCTGTAAAAAAATCAATTCCATTTGCCAATCGTCCAGAGGATATTGTTCCTGGAGTTGCGAACTACTACGCTACAACATATGTTAATGGTGGAGAAGCTGTAAGTATTGTAGCAAAAGTGAGAGATGGTCGTCCTATTAAAATTGAAGGAAACGATTTAAGCACAATAACTCGTGGTGGCACAAGTGCAAGGGTACAAGCAAGTGTGTTAGATTTATATGATGGTGCAAGGTTAAGGTTTCCAACTATTGGTGGTAAAGAAGTAACTTTTGATGCAATTGATAAAGAATTGTCAACTGCAATTGCTGGTTCTGTTGTTATTCTTTCTTCTACAGTAAATTCTCCTTCTTCATTAGAAGTTATCAAGCAATTTTTAGCCAAATATCCCAATAGCAAACACGTTCAGTATGATGCTATTTCTTACAGTGGCATTTTAGCTGCAAATAAAATATGTTATGGCAAGCAAGTGCTTCCTTCTTACAAGTTTGATACTGCAAAAGCAATTGTAAGTATAGGTGCAGATTTTTTAGGAACTTGGATTAGCCCAATAGAATACGCTCGCCAATATGCAAAAGGCAAAAAACTTTCTGCAAAAAATCCTGAAATGAGCCGCCACATTGCTTTTGAAACTGTTGCAAGTTTAACAGGCTCGAATGCTGATGAAAGATTTTTACACAGACCAAGTGAAACTGGTGCTGTTGTTTTAGGTTTATTGAATGCTATAAATGGAACTGCTCCAAATATTACAGACAAAAAATTAGCTGCTGGAATTGAGAAAGCTGCAAAGGCTTTAAAGGCTGCCAATGGTGAAGCTTTGGTGGTTTGTGGTAGCAACGATGTAAATGTACAGGTTGTTGTAAATGCCATTAATGAGGCTATTGGAGCTAACGGGAAAACAATTGATTTTGCAACTGCAAATAACACAAGCGTAAGCTTAGATACAGATTTTGCTACTTTATTGGATAGCAAAGTTGATACTTTGATTGTTGTGGATTCAAACCCTGTTTATACCTGGGGCGATAGTGCTAAGGTAAAAAACTGGTTGAAAGGAATTGCAACCACGGTAAGTTTTGGTGCGAAGGCTGATGAAACTTCAAGTTTGTGCAAATATCAAATTCCATCACACCACTATTTAGAATCTTGGGGCGATGCTGAAATAGTTACTGATCATTATTCATTTTTACAACCAACCATTAATCCTTTGTTTAAAACAAGGCAATGGCAAGATAGTTTGTTAAAATGGACTGGAAGTGCTATTGATTATGTTGGAACCTTAAAAGCAAGTTGGTCTGCCAAATTGGGTGGAGAAAACGCTTGGGATAAAATTTTACAAGAAGGCATATGGAGTACAGTTGCAACAACTGCTACTGCATCAGTATTTGCTTCAACTGGTGTAGAAACAGCAAAAACAGCTTTAGCTGCAATGCCAATAAGCAAAGGAGTTGAGTTACAATTATATCAAAAAATATCTATTGGTGCAGGAGAAGGGGCATCAAACCCTTGGTTGATGGAAATGCCAGACCCTGTAACTCGTGCAACTTGGGATAACTATTTAATAGTTTCTCCATCAAAAGCAAAAACATTATTAAACATTGATTTAAATAATAATGGTCAGTCAGATTCTTACGAAGTTGTTGTAAAAAAGAAAGTTGTTGAAATAACTGTTGGCAACAAAAAAGCAAAACTACCTGTATTAATTATTCCTGGTACACATCCTGAAACTGTTGGTATTGCTGTAGGTTATGGCAGAACTGCAAAGATTGGTAAAACAGTAAATGGCAATGAAGAAAAACCAGTTGGGGAAAATGCTTTCCAATTTGCAACTTTAGCAAATGGTGCTGTAAGTTTTTCTGTTGCTGATGTAAAATTGAGTTTAACTTCTGAATTATATCCAGTTGCTTTAACGCAAACACACAATATTTACAATACCGACCAAGGTAACAGAACTGAGGTAATGAAAGAATTGACTTTGGCTGAGTTGAAACACAATCCAAACGAAGTTCTTGAAGAAAGAATGGAAGAGTTGAAACCTTACACAGGTTTAACTGAAAAAGAAATTGAGGAGCTTGAAAAAGAAGGCAAAACAGAAGAATTTTTTGATAAATTCAGGCACAATGGTAGCATTTATAAAGCTTACGATAAACCTGGAATAAAATGGGGTATGAGCATTGATTTAAATGCTTGTAATGGTTGTGGTGCTTGCGTTGTAGCTTGTACTGCCGAAAATAATGTGAGCGTTGTAGGTAAATCTGAAGTATTGCGTTTCCACGATATGCAATGGTTGAGGATTGACAGGTATTACAGTGGTAATGATTTAGATAATCCAAGTGTTGTGTTTCAACCTTTAATGTGCCAACACTGCGATAATGCACCTTGCGAAAATGTTTGCCCTGTAGCTGCAACTAACCACAGTAGCGAAGGCTTGAACCAAATGACTTACAACAGGTGTATTGGTACAAGATATTGTGCAAACAACTGTCCTTATAAAGTAAGAAGATTTAACTGGGCTGATTATACAGGAAGTGATAGTTTCTCTGGCAACCAGGATGAAATGAACGATACAGTATTGTATATGAACGAAGATTTAACCAGAATGGTTTTAAATCCCGATGTTACAGTTCGTGCCCGTGGTGTTATTGAAAAATGTAGCTTCTGCGTTCAACGTTTACAAGAAGGTAAATTGAAAGCTAAAAAGGCAAGCCGTCCATTAGAAACTGGTGGCGAATCTAAAAGCTGGGATTTAAAAGTTGCTTGCCAACAATCTTGCCCTACAGAAGCCATTGTATTTGGTAACGTAAATGATAGCAAAAGTGCAGTATCGGCTCACAGAGAGAATAATGCAAACAGGTTGTTTTATAGCTTAGAGCAACTGCACGTGATGCCAAATGTTAGCTATATGGCAAAAGTGAGAAATATTGAAGAAGAAAAAACAGAGCATAAAGCATAAACCCCTAACCCCTAAAGGGGAATAGGAATTAAAATTATTTTTGAAAATCTAAAAAGTCCCTTTAGGGATTTAGGGTAATATGAGTTTAAAATACGAATCACAATTAAGGGAACCATTGGTTTACGGTAACAAGACTTATCATCAGGTTACTGAAGATATCATTCGTCCCATTGAAGCAAAGCCAAGCAAACTTTGGTATATTGGTTTTTACATAGCCGTAGCCTTATTGCTTTTTGGTGTTTACTCTATTTACAGAGATGTAACTTATGGTATTGGTCAGTGGAACTTGAATAAAACCATTGGATGGGGTTGGGATATTACCAATTTCGTATGGTGGGTTGGTATTGGTCACGCTGGTACTTTAATTTCAGCAATCTTATTATTGTTTAGGCAAGGATGGAGAACTGGTGTAAACAGGGCAGCAGAAGCAATGACAATTTTTGCCGTTATGTGTGCTGGTCAGTTTCCAATTTGGCATATGGGTCGTGTATGGATGGCATTTTTTGTAATGCCTTATCCTAATAGTCGTGGTCCATTATGGGTAAACTTTAACTCTCCATTGCTTTGGGACGTATTTGCGATTTCAACTTATTTTACTGTATCATTATTGTTTTGGTATAGTGGATTGATTCCAGATTTAGCTACAGTACGTGATAGGGCAAAAACCAAATTGCGTAAACATTTATATGGTATTTCTTCTTTTGGTTGGACAGGTAGCACCAAGCACTGGCAACGCCACGAGAGTTTATCATTGGTATTGGCAGGTTTATCTACACCACTTGTATTGTCTGTACACACGATTGTATCTTTTGACTTCGCAACTTCAGTAATTCCTGGTTGGCATACAACAATTTTCCCTCCATATTTCGTTGCAGGTGCTGTATTCAGTGGCTTTGCAATGGTGCAATCATTGATGGTGATTGTGAGAAAGGTTTTTGGAATGGAAGATTACATTACAATGGGGCACATTGAGGCAATGAATAAAGTAATTGTTTTAACAGGTTCTATTGTAGGTATTGCTTACTTAACAGAATTGTTTATGGGTTGGTATAGCCAAAGCAAATATGAAGGTTATACTTTCTGGTATAGTCGTGCCAATTTATTCAGCCCTTATGGTTGGAGCTATTGGGGAATGATGGCTTGTAACGTAATAAGCCCACAAATTTTCTGGAGCAGAAAAATGAGAAGGAACTTATTTGTAACATTCTTTATGAGTGTACTTGTAAACGTAGGTATGTGGTTTGAACGTTTTGTAATTATCGTTACATCTTTATATAGAGATTATCTTCCATCAAGCTGGTCAGTTTATTACAGCCCATCTGTTTGGGAAATTGGTTTCTACTTAGGTTCATTTGGATTGTTCTTTACTTGCTTCTTCTTGTTTGCTAAATATATGCCTGTAATTGCTGTGGCAGAAATCAAGTATGTATTAAAAATATCTGGTGAAAGCTATAAAGATGATATGGCAAATATTGAGGTTAAGGAAGCAGGAGAGTTTGCACACGAGTATGCACATTAACCTCTAACCCCTAAAGGGGGGACAAAGGGAAAATATAATTTTATTATATAACATAAATAGCCCCTTTAGGGGTTGGGGTAATATGAGTAAAAAGAAATTTGTTGTTGGGTGTTTTGATACTGAGGATACATTGTTTCCTGCAGTTAAAAAAGTACGTACAGCTGGATATAAAATTCAAGATGTATATACACCATTTGCTGTTCACGGTTTAGATGGTGCTTTAGGAATGCGTGAAACAAGTTTGCACACAGCAGGCTTTATTTATGGCATTACTGGTACTACGACAGCTATCAGTTGCATCAGTTGGATTTTTACAAAAGACTGGCCTTTGGATATTGGTGGTAAACCACACTTTGCTTTACCAGCTTGGATTCCAATTATGTTTGAATTGACAGTATTGTTTGCTGCTGTAGGTATGGTTTTAACGTTTTGCTATATCTGTCAAATAGCTCCATTTGTAAAGAAGCATCATTTTCACCCAAGGGCAACAGACGATTTATTTGTAATGGTAATTGAGTGTACTGATAAAACAAATACACAAGAAGCAGAAGCATTTTTACAAAGTGCCGGTGCTATTGAAACAAAAACAGAAATTGCAGAAGAAGGTTGGTGGATTGGAAGATATGATAGAGATGAAGTTCCATTTGGTGAAAAAATAGCAGTAGCTTAATTTAATAAACTCTTTACGAACCTGTATTTGCAGTGTTGCGTCAAATAAAAATAAAGGATGAAAAAAATATTTTTAATTTCAAGTTTAATTGTTGCAACTTTCATTGTTGGTTGTAGTGATAATGGCGATCGTAATCCTCACAATATTTATATGCCAGATATGGCCTATAGTAGAGCCTACGAAACTTATGCATACAGAGATTCTGCTGTTTTTACACAAAATGAAAATGAAAGAGGACAAAAAATATTTTACAATAATTATCCTGTAGTTGGGACAGTTGCACGTGGAGAAGAAATGCCTTTTCCTTTTGCAAAAGATAAAGCAGGAGATACAATAAATTATGTAGCATCAAAAACGGTAAAAAGCCCTATTGATACAATGACTGCTGCACATTTGTTAGAATCGGAAAGGTTATATTTAATTAACTGTGGAATTTGTCATGGTAAAAATTTAGATGGAAATGGACCTTTATATAAAGGTGGTGAGGGTCCTTATGCTGCAAAACCTGCAACATTAGTTGGTGATTCCAAAATTGAGGCATTACCAGAAGGACAAATGTTTTACAGTGTTGCTTATGGTAAAGGACAAATGGGAAGTTACGCATCTCAACTTACGAGAAGACAACGCTGGGAAATCATAGCATTTATTAAACACAAACAAAAAGAAGCTAAAGCAAGTGCTGCACCAGCAGTAGAGACTGCGAAAAAATAAACAGTAGATTGGGATAATTTAACTGATTATTTCGTTTAAAAATAGAAGATGAATTGAGAATTTTTAATTCAATATTCACACTCAAAATTTATAATTGACTAAAAGATGGCATCAATAAAAGAACAATTTGTAGTTCCTGGAAAAATGAAAACTTGGGCTTACGCTCTAATTGGCGTTGGTGTTCTAAGCTTTTTTATAGGATTATTTACGAAAGGAATGGGTACTGAAGAAGAGAAAGCAATTTTTCTTGGAACGATAATGTATAACACTATTTATTGGACATTGATCTGCAATGCCAGTATGTTTTTCCTTTGTGCAACTACAATGGCCTGGGCTGGTTGGCCTGCTGCTTTTCGCAGAATTCCAGAAGCCATTTCTGTAATGGTTCCAATCTTTGGTTCAATTACTTTGGCGGTTTTATTATATGTAGTGTTTACTCACAATCATCATATTTATCATTGGACAAATGATGCAGCAGTTGCTGCTGATCCAGTTTTAAAAGGCAAATCTGGTTTTTTAAATGTAAAATTTTTCACTATCTGGAGTCTTTTAGCTGTTGGTTTATGGAGTTTCTTTGGCTATAGAATGAGACAATTGAGTAGTGCAGCTGATGATGCAGCTTTGGGTGGAATGACAGGTGCTGAATTCATTAGAAAAAATACTTTTCGTGCAGCAACATTTTTAGTGTGGTTTGCATTAACCGTTGGTTCAACCATTCATTGGTTATGGACAATGAGTTTAGATGCTCATTGGTATAGCACAATGTATAGCTGGTATAACTTTGCAAGCACGTTTGTAAGTGGAATGGCTTTAATTGCTTTATGGTTGATATATATGAAGAATAAAGGTTATATGGAATATGCAACAGATGAACATTTACACGATGTAGCTAAGTTTATGTTTGCATTTTCTATTTTCTGGACTTATTTGTGGTTTAGCCAGTATATGCTAATTTGGTATTCAAATCAACCGGAGGAAACAATTTATTTTAAACACAGGGTTCAAGGTGCTTACAAAGGAATTTTCTTTTTGAATTTGATTATTAATTTTGTTTGCCCGGTAATTATTTTGATGAAACGTTCGTCTAAAAGAAACTATACTTTAGTAACTTTTATGGCGGTATTGATTGTTTTCGGACATTGGATTGATTATTATCAAGAAGTAATGGGAAGTATTAGTAAGGAGCACGTTACATTAGGTTGGTTCGATTTTGGAATTTTAAGTTTCTTTGTTGGTGCTATGATTTTTGGTGTAAGTAAGGCATTGGCAAGTAAACCACTTGTTCCAAAGCATCATCCATTTTTGAAAGAAAGTATTATACACCACACTTAGAATTATGTTAAATTATGAATTATAAATTTTGAATTTATTTTTTATATTCTAAATTGATTTTGGGTTTTGGCTTTTTATTTTTGACTTATATAAAATAAATCTTTGCGTACTTGGCTTATTTGCCTTATTGCGTGAAACTAATAGAATAAGATTATGCAGATGTTTCTTGTATTAGCAGTTATAGCATTAATTTTTTTGGTTATTTTTCAAATATCCAAAGCAGCTGAATATGTAGGTGTTTTGAAAGGAGAAAATGAAAGTCGCAAACAAACCAATAAAGTAAATGGCTTTTTGATGTTGGCTTTTATGATCATTGGCTTATTTGGTGTTTGGTATTGCCATAAGGAATTAGCACCAATGACTCAGTTGATAAATGGTGGTCCGGCAAGTGAACAAGGTATTAAAGTTGATAGTATGTTGATTACAACTTTAGTTATCACTGGAAGTGTTTTCGTGTTTACCCAAATACTTTTGTTTTGGTTCGCATATAAATATCAAGAAAACGAAAAACAAAAAGTTTACTTCTTTTCACACAGCACAAAGTTGGAAGTACTATGGACAACCGTTCCTGCGATATTTCTTGTAATACTTGTTGTTATTGGTTTGCGTAACTGGACAAGTTTTACAAGCGAAGCTCCTGCAAATGCCCTTCAAGTAGAAGTTACAGGAAAACAATTTGGATGGATTTTTAGATATGCTGGAAAAGATGGAGAGTTTGGCAAGAAGTATTATAGAATGATTGATGCTGCTGACAATAGCTTAGGTTTGATATGGAAAGATACTGTAGTAAATAGAGTTAGTGGAGAGCCTCAACAATTGAAAGATGACAAATTTAGCCACGATGATTTAGTAATGGAACAAACTATGTATGTAGTTAAAGGTCGTCCAGTAAAATTAATTATAAACTCAAGAGATGTTATTCACGATGTTGGTTTAACACACTTTAGAATGAAAATGGATGCTGTTCCTGGAATGCCAACTACATTGTGGTTTACACCAATTTACACTACAGAAGAAATGAAGAAAAGGACGAACAATCCAAATTTTCAATATGAAATTAGCTGTGACCAAATGTGTGGTAATGGACACTATAGTATGAAAGGTACTATTGAAGTAGTTACTCAAGCTGAATATGATGCTTGGGAAGCGAAACAAAAACCTAAGTATTTAAGTGTATTTCCACCAGCTGAAGTGGCAAAGCCAGATAGCACAGCAAAGGCTGTAGGTGTTGCAACAAAATAGTTTTACAATTTAAGGTTCAGCAAATACCTTTTGGGTTTGACTTTTACCTTTTGAATTTATATAAGAGTTTAAAGAAATTGATATGAGTAGCGAAGCAATTATACATAGTCACGATGTTCATAGCCACGAGGCTCACGAACACGGTGAACACCACCATCACGAAACGTTTATTAGTAAATACGTTTTCAGTATGGATCATAAAATGATTGCAAAACAGTTCTTGATAACAGGAATGGTTTGGGCAGTTGTTGGTGGTTTAATGAGCGTTTTATTTAGATTGCAGTTAGGTTACCCTAACGAAAGTTTTCCTTGGTTGGAAGATTTGTTAGGTAAATGGTGGGCAGAAAAAGGACACATTACACCGCAAGCGTATTATGCCCTTGTTACAACTCACGGAACGGTACTTGTTTTCTTTGTATTAACAGCTGGTTTAAGTGGAACTTTTGCTAACTTTTTAATTCCTTTACAAGTTGGTGCAAGAGATATGGCTTCTCCATTTATGAATATGTTGAGTTATTGGTTCTTCTTTATTGCAAGCATCATTATGATGACTTCAATATTTGTGGAAAATGGACCATTTAGTGGTGGTTGGACGGCTTATCCTCCACTAAGTGCTTTAGGCGACGCTTCTCCTGGTAGCAAAACTGGTATGGATTTATGGCTTACTTCAATGAGTTTATTTGTTGTATCATCATTACTTGGAGGGCTTAACTATATTGCAACTGTACTGAATATGCGTACAAAAGGAATGAGTATGACTCGCTTGCCTTTAACTATTTGGGCATTATTCTTTACTGCTGTGTTAGGTGTACTTTCTTTCCCTGTATTATTATCTGGTTGCATTTTATTGATATTCGATAGAAACTTTGGAACTTCCTTCTACTTATCAGATTTGTTTGTTAATGGTGTAGGAGCTTTGCCTAATGAAGGTGGTAGTGCTATTTTATTCCAACACTTATTTTGGTTCTTAGGTCATCCAGAGGTATATATCATTCTATTGCCAGCAATGGGAATGGTAAGTGAAATATTATCTGTAAATAGCCGTAAGCCAATCTTTGGATATATGGCAATGGTAGGTAGTTTGTTTGCTATTGCAATATTGGCATTCTTGGTTTGGGCTCACCATATGTTCGTTACTGGGTTAAATCCTTTCTTGGGTTCAATCTTCGTATTGTTAACTTTATTGATTGCTGTTCCATCAGCTATTAAAGTATTCAACTGGTTAACTACATTATGGAGAGGTAGCATTCGCTTTACCCCAGCTATGATGTTTGCTATTGGCTTTGTTAGTTTATTCATTAGTGGTGGTTTAACTGGTATTTGGTTGGGTAACTCTGCTTTGGATATTCACTTACATGATACTTATTTTGTAATCGCTCACTTCCATATTGTAATGGGTGTTGCAAGTATGTTTGGAATGTTTGCTGGTATCTATCATTGGTTCCCTAAAATGTATGGTAAATACCTTAATAATACTTTAGGTTATATCCATTTTTGGGCTACCATTATTGGTGCTTACCTTATTTTTTGGCCAATGCACTATGAGGGCTTAGCAGGTATGCCACGTAGATATTATGATTACAGTATCTGGGAGAGTTTTAAATCATTTGCTACTTTAAATACATTTATTAGTACTGTGGCTATGATAGTATTTATGGTTCAATTATTATTCTTGTTTAATTTCTTCTACTCAATATTTAAAGGCAGAAAAGTAACTTCTCTT
>JANYEP010000053.1 GCA_025363075.1 Chitinophagaceae bacterium
ATGGTCCTAAATATTCGCTTCCATCACGTATTTTTTTTCGTGTAAAAAACACTCTTGGGAAAGGCTCTTTTTTAATAACAATGAAGGGATATGTTTTATCATCCTTTAAACTTATATTGTATTTTGGGCGATATTGTTTAATGAGAGAATTCTCCAATAACAAAGCATCCTGCTCTGTATTAACAATTGTAAACTCAATGGTAACAATGCGTTCAACAAGTTCTTGTGTTTTAAAACTGTTTTGATTTTTGTTAAAATAGCTACTAACTCGCTTGCGTAAATCTTTTGCCTTGCCAACATAAATGATGGTATTTGAAGCATCATAATACTTGTAAATGCCAGGCTGGTGTGGCAATGTTGGTGCAATGTTGGCAAAATCTTTTGAAGTCATTTTATTCGTCTCTGTCGTTCCAATTAATCAATTCAGTTTTCTCTTTAGTTTGTCCATTCTTGTAAGTTGTGGTGGTTGCTATAGATAAACTTTTCCCTACTTTCCAATAATAGTTTATCTGCACAGCAGAATCCCCTGCATTTTTTTCAACTAAAATAAAAACACTTTTTAGCTTATTCGTTTCATCATTCAATAACGATGAAACACGCTCCACTTCAAGAGTTTTATCAATTGCAGTAGTTATGATGGCATAACTCTTTGTAGTTAAATCGTGAAAAGCTTCTCCTTCTTTATATTTATCTTTTGCAAGCTGAATTTGTAAAATAGGTGCGACAATTTTTTTAAACTCTTCTCTACTAACTGGTACAGAATCTTTTTGTTTTTTATCTTTTCCAACTATAGTTTTTTTATACAAAAAATATGGAATCCTTTGCACATCATTTGCATCTTCTGTCAACAAATCAATTACTGGAAAAGCTTTAGTAGTATCGCTTGCAGCTGTTTTAGCAGGGTTGTCTTTGTTTTTATTTTTACAAGATATAATTGCCGTTGTGACAAGGGTAATTGCAATAAGAAGTTTGTACATAATGTAAAAATATTATGTTAAAAGTAATGACAATAAATTAAAAGAATTTCTATAAAGATTTAACAAAACCAAACTTAATTCCATAATCAATTCGATGCTCTTTTATAGGATAAATATCGTTGAAAGTTGGCATTTGTTGATAGCGAATTTGTGGCCCAAAAAACCACTTAATATCTTTGGATTTTAAAGTTAGAAAAAACTCGGTACTTGTGTTAACATTTAAACGGCGAAAGAAAGATGTACCATCTGCATAGTATTGATAATCTGTAGAAACTACATAAACATTTTTATTGAGTGTAAGTGTTGGTTGAATGGTTGCCGCAGCACTAAAACCCCAGCGTTTACCATCAACAATGTCCCATTGAAAACCTATTGGTACAGAAATTTGTGTTAACTGATTTTGCAATGTAGCATTTGATGTTCCAGATTTTGTTGAATATGCAGATTGGATAGAAATTGTATTAAGATGGTTGTTATCTACATAGCTAAAAGTAGCGTTACCATTAGAGTTAAACGCATCAATACCATATTTTCTAATGTTAAACTGAACACCAGCTTTTAAGAAGAAATGCTTTGATACTTTGCGTAAAAACGAAACGCCAAACTCCCCACCAACAGCAGGTTTTTGTCTAACAACATCGTTCACATTAGACGATTGCAATGCCTGTCTTTCTGCACCATTTACAAAAGGTAGACGACTTTTATCATCATTCAAAGTTCTGTAACTATTAGAAACGGCTGCATAATATTGCACCATCCACTGAGACTGATTTTTCTTTTTATCAGCTTTATTATCTTTTATATTATTCAAATACTTATTGACATCATCACTTTTTTTAAGCTGGTTTTTACTTTGATTTTTTAATGATGATAAAGTATTTTGGTGAGTTTCTGTAGAAGCAATTTGTTCATCATTTTCATTATCTATTTCCTCCTTAACATTTAATTTATTTTTAAAACTTATTGCACCAGTTCCTGTTAAATCTTTTTGTTTTATTGTTTCAGATACAGCCTCTTCATCATTACCAGCAAGACTTTCATCAAATCCAATAACACCATTTTGTTTAATAAATCCAATCATTGCTGGAGCAGCGACTTGCAATTTATTTTGAACAAAACTTACAGTATGAACTTCCTTGGCTGTAGTTGCAGAAACTCTTGCAAAAGTTTTATTCGAAAAAATTGAAGTATTTTCTTTTACCAATAAATGATGTGGTGGATAGTTAATTACAGTAGCGACAGTTAATGCCAAAACGATGGTAGTAAAAGTAATTAAAAGTGCTGGCCACTTTGGTTTTCCATGCATTTCTACACGAATGTTTTCCCACACTTTATCAGATGGATATGCACGATAATCTTCAGCTTCATTTTGCAAAAGCTGTTCAAAATTATCATTCATATTATATCTGTTACTTGCCATAAATTAACTATTCAATAGAGCCATCCACTCCAATTTATCGTTAGTAGAACGAATTATTTTTTTATCAATTAAAATAGATTCCAATACTGCTTTTCCTCTTATGTATTGAGTGCGACAAGTGGGTTCGCTAATTCCTAACATACCTGCTATCTCTTTGTGTGTATAGCCTTCAATGGCATATAAATTTATTATTGTCCTAAATCCAAAAGGCATCATTCGCAAACATTCCATCACTTGCTTACCCAATAATTTACTTGCTATATTACTTTCCTTTACTTCTAAATGTTGAACAAGTTCGATGTTAATAATCTCAGCAAATTTTTTGTTTTTTTGTAAGTAATTAATGCAAGTATTTACCATTATTCTTTTCATCCAGCCTTCAAAATTCCCTTTGTTTTCAAATGAAATAATACTGCAAAAAATTTTAATAAAACCTTCTTGCAACATATCTTCAGCATCTTCTTTTCTGTAGGCATATCTATAACAAATGCCAAACATCAAACCACTGTAACGGTTGTATAATTCCCGTTGTGCAACAGCGTTATTTTGTGAGCAGGCTTGTATTAAGTTTTGTTGCGTCATTTTTCGACGATTAAATAGTGCAAGCTAATGTATAGCTTTTATTTGACAATTAACATTTTAATGCTAATAAATTATTTTCCTTTTTCCATCATTCATCAACTCAATTGTTATGTTTAAAGTATCGTTTGGCATTAAATCCAACGCTTTTTCTGGCCACTCAACAAAGCAATAATTTTTGCTATACAAAATGTCTTCAACGCCAGCATCTATAGCATCTTCAGCGTCTTTTAGCCTGTATAAATCCAAGTGATAAACAGTGTCAACAACATTACTTTTATACTCATTAATAATTGAAAAAGTTGGACTACTGCTTACATCTTCAATTTCTAAATATTTACATAAAGCATTAATAAAAGTTGTTTTTCCACTACCCATATTAGCAAAAAATAGCCACACCTTATATTGTTTGTTTTCTTGCCAAACACGCTGCACGACTGATTTTAATTCATCTATACCAAAAATAATTTCCATAGTAGTTTTGAATTTACAAAGATGTTCTATTTATCGAAACTTTAGTTTAAAGTTACAAGAGTAAATTTGCATTAATTAAAATGGAAACAACACAATTAAAAGTAGATGGAATGGATTGCAATAGTTGTGCATTGTCCATTACAAAATGCTTGCAAAAACAAGGCTTGCAAAATGTAAAAGTAAATTTTGCAAGTGGCGATGTCAGTTTTGAAAACGAAACAGCAATTGAATTAAAATTCATTGAAAAAAATATTGAGGATTTAGGTTACAAGGTTGTTAAACCATCCAATAAAACACAAGCATCAAAAGCAATTTTCAAAACTCATTTTCAAAGGTTTTTATTTTGCCTGATATTTTCCTTGCCTCTTTTTCTTTCTCACATTATACATATTCATTGGTTAATGAAACCATTGGTGCAATTAGCTTTCACCACACCTGTTTATATTTTGGGGATGAGTTATTTCGGCAAGAGTGCTATTAAAAGTTTGCTAAAAGGTTTTCCAAATATGAATGTATTAATAGCCATTGGTGCGACTGCTGCATTCTTTTATAGCTTTTATGGATTGCTTACAGGTAAGTCGATGGATTTTATGTTTTTTGAAACAACTGCAACAACTTTAACATTCGTTTTCTTGGGCAATTATTTAGAAGAAAGAACAATTGATGAAACGCAAAAAGCAGTAAAGGGTTTATTGAAAACACAAAACACAAAAGCTACTATGATTGCTTTTGACGATAAATATCAAGAGCAAACATTTGAAGTAGAAAGCAAGGATTTAAAAACAGGTGATTTACTATTAATAAAAACAGGTGAGCAAGTACCTGCAGATTGCAAGATTTTATGGGGCGAAGGCAATGTAAACGAAAGTATTTTAACTGGTGAAAGCGAACCATTAACAAAAAAACAAAAAGATATTTTAGTTGGAGGAAGTGTTGTAGTTGATGGCAATTTTAAAGCACAAATCATTGCTGCTGGCAACGAATCTGTATTGGCACAAATCATAAAACTGATTCAACAAGCACAAATAGAAAAACCGCCAATGCAACATTTGGCAGATAAAATAAGTGCTGTGTTTGTGCCTACTGTTATTGCAATAGCCATACTTACTTTAACTATTAATTATTTTATTTTCAATATTGATTTTACGGAAAGTTTATTGCGTTGTGTTGCTGTATTGGTAATTGCTTGCCCTTGTGCAATGGGACTTGCAACGCCTGCTGCTATTGCTGTTGGGCTTGGTAGGGCAAGTAAAAATGGTGTGCTTTTTAAAGATGCAAAAAGTTTGGAATTGATAAAAATCATTAAGCAAGTTGTATTTGATAAAACTGGTACATTAACTACAGGGAAATTTAAAATTACTAATTACAAAGCCTCCCCAACCCCTCCAAAGGAGGGGCTTACAATAAATCAAAACAATAAAACAGAACAACAAGAAACGAGAAACGATGATGATTTAAAAAAAATTACTTATTCTTTAGAAAAATATTCTAATCATCCCATAGCAAAAACAATTGTGAGCGAATGGAAAATAAATGATGAAATACGCTGGGCAAAAATTGAGGAAATAAAAGGCTTGGGCATTTTAGCAACCGATAAAAATGGGAACAGTTTTTCTGCAACTTCATTTAAGCAAGTGCAACATTTAACAAAAGATTTTTCACACAATATTTACATAGTTAAAAATAATGAATTGCTTGGCTGGATTGACGTTGAAGATGAAATAAGGGAAGAGGCTGAAAGTGTTGTGCAATGGTTTAAACAGCATCAAATAAAAACCATTTTATTGAGTGGCGATAAAAAGGAAAAGTGTGAAGCCGTTGCAAAAAAGTTAAGCATAGATGAAGTATATGCAGAACAAACACCTGACGATAAAATTAATTTTATTGCCAAATTAAATGCTGCTTCACCAACTGCAATGGTAGGTGATGGCATTAACGATGCACCAGCATTGGCAAAGGCAAGTTTGGGTATTTCTTTAAGTGACGCAAGCCAATTAGCTATCCAATCTTCGCAAGTTGTATTGATGAAAAATGGTTTAAAAAAATTACCTTTTGCATTGGGTATTGGTAAGCATACATACATCACTATTCAGCAAAATTTATTTTGGGCTTTAATATATAACGTAATTGCTATACCTATTGCTGCTGTTGGTTTACTGGGCAAGTATGGTCCAACTTATGGAGCCATTATTATGGGTTTGAGTGATGTAATATTGGCTGCAAATAGTATAAGGCTAAGATGGAAAAAGATTGAATAGATAAAATAAATTACTTTTATAAAATGAAACTATTAATTACAGCATTTTTTATTGCAATTCAGTTTGCAGCGTTAGCAAATGGTTCTGACACTACTAAGCCATATAACCCAAATGCAAATGCAAAAAGAGATATTGATAGCATTACCAAATTGGCAAGGCATCAAAACAAACACGTGCTACTAATGATTGGTGGAAACTGGTGTAGTTGGTGCATCAAGTTTAACAAGTTTGTGATGCACGATGCACAATTAGATTCTGCATTAAACGGCAACTATATATTATATCATTTAAATTATAGCAAGGAAAATAAAAATTTGGATTTACTTGCAAAATATGGCTTTCCACAACGTTTTGGATTTCCTGTGTTTATTGTTTTAGATGCTAATGGCAATAGAATTCATACACAAAATTCTGCTTATCTTGAAGAAGGAAAAGGATATAGTAAAGATAAAATATTGGAATTCTTTGACCAATGGAGTCCAAGAGCTTTAAAGCCTCAAAGCTATAAGGAGTAAATTATTTAACAAAAAAGCCTTTGATAATTCAAAGGCTTTTTTAATATGCGTTATTGGGATTCTACAACAACCCATTTTCCATCATATACTCTGCAATTTGCATAGCATTAGTAGCTGCACCTTTACGCAAGTTATCGCTTACAACCCACATATTTAGTGTATTTGCTTGTGTTTCATCTCTTCTCAATCTACCTACAAAAACTTCATCACGCTCATGTGCATTCATTGGCATTGGGTAAATAAAATTTGCAATATCATCTTCTACAACAATGCCTTTACTTGCTGCTAAAAGTTGTTTCAATTCTGCTAAATCAAAATCATTTTCAAACTCTACATTCAGGCTTTCACTATGCCCACCCATCACTGGAATACGCACAGTTGTGGCTGTAACTTTAATGCTATCATCGCCCATAATTTTACAGGTTTCTTTCACCATTTTCATTTCTTCTTTGGTGTAGCCATTTTCTAAAAACACATCAATTTGTGGAATAGCATTTAAGTCGATTCTATACTTATAAGCCATTTCGCCCTCAACATTATTTCTTTCATTCATCAATTGGTCAACAGCTTTTTTGCCTGTACCTGTTACACTTTGATAAGTACTTACTACCACCCTTTTAATTTTATATTTTTTGTGCAAAGGCTGCAATGCAACAACCATCTGTATTGTAGAGCAATTAGGGTTTGCTATAATAAAATCATCTTTCGTTAAAACTTGTGCATTCACTTCTGGTACAACTAGTTTTTTTGTTGCATCCATTCTCCAGGCACTGCTATTATCAATTACCTTAATACCAGCTGCTGCAAATTGTGGTGCCCATTCTTTTGAAGTATCTCCACCTGCAGAAAATATTGCTACTGCTGGCTTTGCAGCAATTCCATCTTGCATACTCACCACTTTATACATCTTTCCTTTAAACTCAACTTCTTTACCAACGCTACGTTCACTTGCAACAGGTATTAATTCTGTAACAGGAAAATTTCTCTCTGTTAAAATCTGCAACATTTTGCTGCCTACTAAACCTGTTGCACCTACTACTGCTACTTTCATTTTACTTGCTTATGATTTTTAATTTGGCAAATATAGAAATGACAATGCGGTTTAAAAGCTATTGAATAAAATTGTTATTAGCTGATTACGAAAACGAATGCAGAAAATGCATAAACCAAAACTGCCTTGAGTATGTTAACAATTGAAACTGTTTACTCTATATTCGTGGCAAATTAAATTAAAAGCAAATGAGAAAAATTTATGCTGCCTTGCTAATTGGTACAATGGGCTTAACAAGTTGTGCTACTATCCTAAGTTCAAAACATCAAGACTTAGCAATTAATACCAACAACAACAAAGCAACTGTGAGTGTTGATGGTGAAAATGTTGGCACTGGAAGTAATGTTCAAACGAGAATTACAAGAGATGGTAAAGCTAAACAAATAAAAGTAGAAGCTCCTGATTGTAAAACTTCTTACTACGCGATTATGCCAACCAAAATGAATCCCTTGACTTGTGTTTCTTGTCTTTTTTCTATTCCTATTTATTATGTTTATATGGTTGATGTTGCAAATAGCAAATCATATTTATATAATAAAGAATGTGAAGCAGCTGTTGGTAAAAAGAAACAAGTGAGACAATCTGCTGATAAATATATTGAGATTGATGAAGTAAAATTTGACATCAAAAACAAAGATTTTAAATTTATCAATATTCCTTACAATAACTATTTGAACAAAATTGATAAGATAGAAAATGATGAAAAAAAAGCAAAAGGAGTTGTTACAAATGATAAAGATATTAAAGTTGACAACACAATTTTCACGGGTCAGCTTTCAAAAATTTTAAAAAAAAATGGTTATATAGATACAGTAAATCAAATTTTTAAAGACCAAGCAAACAGTTTGGAATTGAGAGCTAACGTAAAAACTGTAACATTTTATAACGTATATAACATTCGTGCAGTTTCTTTTGGTGGAGCATCATCTTACAGTAACTTTTATATCTGCAAGTCTGATATTAGCTGGGATATTTTAAATACCTATGGCGAAGTTTTAAAATCAGTAACTGTACGTTCTCAATCTGGAGAATTTGTTTCAAGTGAAAAAATTGAAGATATGGTTGGTGATATGATTGAGAATTCTCTTGACCAGGTTTTATCAAATGGAACAAGTGCCTCGTTATTAAAAATAGAAAGCAAAGCAGAAACAAAACTTGCTTTATCAACCCTTGCAAAACCAAGTGCTTTTATTACTACTGCAACAGATGTACAACCAGCTACAGTAATTGTGAAAACAGAAAAAGGTCATGGTAGTGGATTTGCTGTATCAAATGATGGATATTTAATTACAAACTATCACGTTATTGCTTCTGAAGATCCAGCAAAACAAAGAGATTTAACAGTTATTTTAAATGATGGTACTAAACTAAAAGCTACTATAGTTAAGTTTAATAAAGATAGAGATGTTGCTTTGTTAAAAGTAGATTCTAAATTCGAAAAATGTTTTGATATGCCATCTGCAAAAAACTTTACAGCTTTAGAAGAAGTATTTGCAATGGGAGCTCCAAAGTCAATAGAATTGGGACAAACAGCATCTAAAGGGATTATTTCGAGCGAAAGAAATGTAAATAATGTAAGTCTTATTCAAACCAATATTAGCATCAATGCTGGTAATAGTGGTGGGCCAATGTTTAATAAAGATGGCAAACTTTATGGCGTTGTTACTTCAAAACTTTTTGGAATTGGTGTTGAAGGTATTGCGTTCTGCATTCCTGCATACAAACTAAAAGAGTACCTAAACATAGATTTTAAATAGTCTTTGCGAAAAATAACTTTTATTTATCACGAATTTCAATATTGGAATTCGTGATTTTTTTTACATTAATAAAAATAAACAAGTGAAGACAAAATTAGTTAGCTGTATATTGTTTCTATTCATTACAATTTGCTCAAATGCTCAAAGCAGTAAGTCAGACAAAATCAGCAAAAAAGAGAACCAGAAGTATATAGATTTTGATGAAATAAGTTTAGATATTCCTTACGACAAAATATATTATTACAACACTTCTCAAAAAAAGTATGATAAAAATGGTGGAGAAGATGATGGCAAGAAAAGCATTTGGAGTGCAACTTCGTGGGAGAATATTTCATACTTGGAGAAATATAAAATGGTAAAAAATAATCTTGATTATGAATTGGCCAAGTTGCTTAAAAGAACTGGATACATTGACACTGTAAACAGAATTTTTAAAGACGAAGCAAATAGTTTAATGCTGAAATTTACTGTTAAAGATTTGAATTTTTATCACGTTGGAAGCTCAGATTTTTTTGCAAAAAAAATGGAAGGATTTGCATTTTGCAAAGCAACTATTATGTGGAAAATCGCCAATACTTATGGCGAAATTTTTGATTCTGTTTCTATTACAGCACAATCCATAAATTTTGATTCAACCGAGAAATTTGGCGATATGACTTACAAAATGTTTGACAATTCAGTGTCACAATTGATAGCAAATAGTAAAGTGTCAAAATATTTTGCTGTCAATGAAAAAGCTGAAACAAAACTTGCACTAACAACCTTGGCAAAACCTACAGCATTTATTGCAAATGCTACAGAAGCCCAACCATCAACAGTAATTGTGAAAACCAAAGATGGTCACGGTAGTGGTTTTGCTATAACCAACGATGGTTATATTATTACAAATTATCACGTTATTGCTTCAGAAGATCCAGCAAAACCAAAAGAATTAACTATTATTTTGGATGAAGGAACTAAGCTAAAAGCAACTGTGGTAACAGTGAATAAAGACAGAGACATTGCTTTGCTAAAAGTAGATAACAAGTTTACAAAATGTTTTCAACTTCCAACTGCTAAAAACTTTGCACCGTTTGAAGAAGTGTTTGCAATGGGAGCTCCAAAGTCAGTAGAATTGGGGCAATCAGCTTCTAAGGGAATCATTTCAAGCGAAAGAAATATCAACAATGTAAGTTTAATTCAAACCAATATTAATATCAATGGTGGTAATAGTGGTGGACCAATGTTTAATAAAGATGGAAAACTTTATGGTGTTGTTACTTCAAAACTTTTTGGAATTGGTGTAGAAGGTGTTGCCTTTTGTTTGCCAGCATATAAGATTAAAGACTATTTGAACATCGAGTTTAAATAGCATAAAATTAAAATGTAGAGATAGGGTTTTGTAATTTTTGCAAAACCCTATTTTTTTAAAATAGTTTTTGCAGTTGCCAAAATTTGTTTGTTTAATTGCTCGTTATAAGTTGTAATTTGTTTTTTATTGTATTGCCTCACTAAGTTCTTAGCTCTTCTTTTTCCTCCATCATAAAACGAACTCCAAAAACTTCCAGCAACTAACACAGAAGATAATTTATAACTACGCTGCCACCACGCAACTCCAGTATAAATAGAAGCACCTTGAAAAATAAAATTAGCAATACCCTCAAATGCTTTACCAGCATACATTTCACCAGCACCTGGCAATAGTGATGATAAAGTAGCTGCTTTTTTCTCGCTTTTTAAATGTGGCAAATTCTTATACATTTTGGCAACTACAGAATCCTTAACCTCATTTTTACTAGAAAATATTTGCCAAAGACTATCTGCTGTTTTCCATTCCTGCAATTCGTTGTAAGAAATAATTTTTAACAATTCGAGTATGGCTTTTTGCTCAAAGTTTACGGTTAAATAATATTGCGATAAATTGATAGACTGCTCATATTTCTTCAGCAAATAATCGTTTAATATCTCTTCATAAAGTAAATCATTTCTAAACGAATCTGGCAAATCCAGTATGTAACAGTTAGCAATAAAATCAGACAATTCTATATTTGATTTTATTGTTTTTAATGCTTTTATTTTTAACCGAATAGCTTGCATATTTTCTGTTGCAGTATTGTTTTTATACAATACCAATTCTGCCCAAAGCGATGCTTCGAAATATTTTTTTTCAGTATAAAAGCTATCTGCAATTTTCAATAAATTCTCCTGCGATTTAACGAAGCAGGTTATTGATAGGAAACTGCATATTAATAAGAATCTCATTGTCTATTTTATTGTTAAATTCAGCATTTTTAAATTTTACACTTAATGCACTGCCCCAAATATTACTAATATAAAAAACAGAAAATAAGGAAGCAAAGCCAATGAATGGAACACTCCTAATTCCTCCATTTTTATAGGCTTCTATTGAAAGAACAGCTAATGATGCAATTGGTACAAATGCACCAAATGCTTCCCCTTTTTTGCCTGCATAAAACTTTCCTGATCCAGGTAAAATTGCACTCAGTAACCCTGCTAAAAAAGGCGATTTATTTTTATGCCTAATGATTTGATTATAGTATAAGTCGTTTTTATTTTGATGTACTAAAACAACTTCATTTTGCAAAAATTTATTCTCTTTAAGCGTTCTGTAATAGTGTGTATCTCTTTTTAGCAAGGCATTTGAGGCTAATGAAAAATATTTTAAGCTTGCTTGTGTACTATCTAAATCTCTATCAATTATTTTATTGAAAGCCCAATATGCACTATCATATTTTTTGGTGTTAGAAAAATTAAGTCCAACTTTCAAAAGCGAACTATTAAATATTTTTTTATTGTCAAAATTGATTAGAAAATAGTTTTTGTTTGCTGTTGAATAATTCTTTTGGTAGTAATAATAATCACCCAAAAAATTAGAAATAGAATCAAGTTGTGCAACGATTTTTTTTTCTTTTTTTAAATTTTCCAAAACATATATTGCTTGAGGATATAATTTTTTATTTGCCAAATATTTAGCAAAACCTATTGTAAATGCAGATGAGTCGCTTTGACAAAAAGCATTACTAAATACAACTAAAGTTGATGCTAAAACTACAATTAATTTGAACCCTTTACTTTTCAATTTCAACTATTTTATTACGTTTATTGGTTCAATAACTTTTTCTGTTTCGCTTGATATTTGCGTTGGTAAAACATCAACCATACTTAATTTATTGCATCTTAACAATCTTTCTACACCCATAAAAACACCAACAAACAAACCTTTATTTTCAATAGCCAATTTGCAATAGTTAGAGCAGGTAATTTCATAGGGACATTCTTTAGAAAGTTGTGGCGAAATAACATTTTGGTAACTATACATTGCCGCTTTGCCAAGCAAAAAGAGTGGATTGTATGTTGAATGTTTATGTGCATTCTTCATTACGGTTTGTGTGTTATACTCACCAACATAGTAGTTATTTTTTTGTTCAATATGTTGAATATTAGATTCAATTATTCGCAAATCAAATGCTACATCTTGTGCCATTGAAGAGAGTGATATACTTACAATGAAACCCAATATCAGAAATAGTTTTTTCATTTAAAATAATAATAGCAACAATAACAAAAAATAAACAAGTAATTCATTTTTGTTTTTGGAAAAATATAGTGTTAACAAAAAAATATTAATTAAACGTTTGTTTAATTCAAACATTTGTTTAACATTTGCACTGTGAAAGAAATAAATATTCAATCAGACAAGAAAGAACACATCATTAATGTTGCGATAGAACTCTTTTCCACAAAGGGTTTTGAAGGAACAAGCATTCGTGAGTTGGCTGCAAAAGCAGGTGTAAACATTGCAATGGTGAATTACTATTTTGGGAGTAAGGACAAACTTTTTGAAGCACTTATTGAAAATAAAGTTGCTTATATGAAAGGGAAGTTGGAAGAATTGGTTGCTAATAAATCTCTTTCAGAAATTGAAAAAATTGATATTATTATAGAGAGCTATGTTGATAGGTTGCTTTCTCAACCAGCCTATCATCGTGTTATTCATCAGGAACTTTTAGTAAGGCAACGAGAATCAATGCATCATAATATCACCAGCATTTTTAATAGAAATATGGAAATGGTGAAATCAATTATTGACGCAGGCATTAAGAAAAAGGTATTTAAAAAAGTAGACCCAGAGTTAACAATGGCAAGCATTGTAGGCACCATTAATCAAGTGATGCTATCTAAAGCAATGTGTTTAATGTTGATACAAAAAGGTGAAGACTTTGACCCCTACACAGACAAAGCTTTTAGAAAAAGATTAGAGACACATTTAAAACAAATGATACATTCTTATTTATTAAACAACTAAAAAAATATAATGGCAAATACAGAAACTACAGAAAAGAAAAAATCCCCAATCCGTTTTGTAATACTTGCAATTGTATTACTCGTTGCAGGATGGTTTGGTTACCAAAAAGTGAGCTTTGCAATGAGCCACGAAACAACAGACAATGCACAAATTGAAACACAAATAACACCAGTGTTACCAAGGGTTTCAGGCTATGTAAAGTCAATTGCAGTGAAAGATTATGATAGTGTAAAAACAGGTGAATTAGTCGTTGAATTAGACGATGCAGAGTTGCAAACTCAATTGGTAGAAATGGAAGCTGATTATCATCAAGCAGAGGTTGATATTGTCAATGCGAAAGCATCTCTAAATAATGCAAGTGTTACACTTGGTGTAAACAGAGGGAGCATTGATATTAATAAAGTAAAACTTAAAAAAGCTGAAGAAGATTTGCAAAGAGATGAGAATCTTTTTAAAGAACAAGCTATCACAAAAAAGCAATTAGAAGATAGCAAATTCAACTATCAAACAGCTTTGCAGCAAGTACAAAACAGCAATACAGATTTAACTGCTGCTAATAGTCGCATACCAGTTTTGCAATCATCCATTCAAAAAGCTGAAGCAGCATTAGCATCGAAAAAAGCAAAAATTGATGAGCAAAAATTGAAAATTACTTACACAAAAATATTTGCTCCATCAACAGGAAAGATTGGCAAAAAAAATGTGAGTGAAGGTCAATTTGTGCAAGCAGGAACACCTTTATTTTCAATTGTAAATGACACAACTTACTGGATAGTTGCCAATTTTAAAGAAACACAAATAAGAAAATTTCACATTGGAATGCCTGTTGATATTGAGCTTGACGCTTTTCCTGATACAAAAATAAAAGGCACAATTGAAAGCCTTAGCGAAGCAACTGGTGCAAAATTTTCTCTCCTTCCTCCAGATAATTCAAGTGGAAATTTTGTGAAAGTTACACAACGTGTTCCTGTAAAAATTGCTATCAATAATATCAATGAATATAAAAATATTTTGCGTGCAGGTTTAAGTGCAGGCATCACCATTTCTACAAAATAATTATGGCATTAAAAGGTTTAGCAAAAGCTATCATCGTTATTACAACAGTAACTGCTGCTGTGATGGAGTTGGTGGACACAACTATTGTAAATGTTGCATTAAGTGATATGGCTGGTGGACTTGGTGTAAATATTGAAGACATTAGTTGGGTAATTACTGCTTATGCAATTGCCAATGTTATCATCATTCCACTAACAGGTTTTTTAGCAGACTATTTCGGCAGAAAAAATTATTATCTGGTCTCAATGATAATATTTACTGTGGCATCATACCTCTGTGGGCAATCGTCATCTTTAACAGAAATAATTGTATGGCGTTTTGTACAAGGAATTGGTGGAGGTGCTTTACTCTCTACATCACAGGCGATTTTGTTTGATGCATTTGAGCCAAAAGACAGACCTATTGCAGCAGGTTTATTTGGTATGGGCTTGGTACTGGGGCCAACACTTGGACCAACACTTGGAGGCTATATCATTGAGCATTTAAGCTGGCAAATGATATTTATGATTAACATTCCAATTGGAATTTTAGCAACGATTTTAACCTTTTATTTTGTTGATAAAAAGCCAGGTGAAGGCAAGAATAAAAGCAGCATCAGCATTGATTATATAGGCATTTTATTTCTGATAGTTGGTGTTGGATTTTTGCAATATGTTTTAGAACGTGGAGAAGCAGAAGATTGGTTTTCAAGTTCACTGATTCGTTGGTGTTCGTTGCTTGCAACCATTGGTATTGTTGGTTTTATTTACACAGAATTAACAGTTGAAAAACCAGCAGTAAAACTTAGTTTATTAGGCAATCGAAATCTTGGTTTCACTACAATTTTCACTTGTGTTGCAGGGCTTGGCTTATATACATCTGTATTTGTGTATCCTGTACTAACGCAACGTGTGCTTGGGTTTACTGCTTATGAAACAGGTTTATCTTTATTAGCACCAACACTTGTTGCAGTGCTAATGATGCCGATTATTGGCAAGATGATGAGCAAAGGTTTAAGTGCAATTCCATTAGTAATTGTCGGCTTTATTTTATTTGCTTGCTACAGCTGGATGAGTGCAAGTGTTAGTCCTGATGTTGGCAGAAGCGATTTCTTTTTTCCATTAGCTGTGCGTGCATTAGGAATTAGTATGGTGCAGTTGCCATTGATTAATCAAGCTGTGGTTGGGCTTGCACAAAAAGATTATGCAGGTGGCATAGCACTCAACAATATGATTCGTCAATTAGGTGGTGCATTTGGTATTGCCTTAGCCAACAATTATATTGCTAAACAATATGCACAACATAGCAATGATTTAAGAGCAAATATTTATACAGGTGCTGTAAATTTTGTTCAACAAAAATCTTCAATGGTACAATACATAATGAGCAAAACTGGCGACACCATTGACGTTGCAGAAAAAAAGGCATTGATGCTAATCAATCTTTCAATTGACAAACAGGCATATTATCTTTCTTATTTAGATACATTTCGATTGATAACAATTTTCTTTATTGCAGTAATACCTTTAGTTGTTTTTTTAAGAACAAAGAAAAAGTCGGCAGAGGAAATTGCTGCATCAATGAAAGCTGCATCAGAGGCACATTAGAATATTAATTATAAAAAATAAATGATGAAAAAAATATTGATTATAGCGGTTACTTTTTTACCTTTTGCTTTAATAGCTCAAGTAAAAACTAATAATGAATTGAAGAGCTTAATCACTCAATCTTTTACATATTTCCCTAAAGTAAAAGAAGCAGAAAATGCTATCAATACAGCTCAGGAAAAAATTGAACTCACCAAGCTCAATGTATTGCCAACAGTGGATGCCAGCGGTAACTACACATATTTAGCACCAGTTTCAAAAGTTACATTTCCTATTAATGGAGTGAATACTCCATTGCAATTCCAACCTAATCATAATTATAGTTTGGGTGTGAATGGAAACTATTTAATCTATGATTTTGGCAGACAAAAAGCTACCATTGAAAAATCAAAAACAGAACTGCAATTCGCAAAAGATAATGTTGATTATGTGAAAGGTCAATTAGCAAATCAAGTGGCAGTTATTTATTACAACATTGTTTACTTGCAAAAAGCTATTGCAATACAAGATAGTGTGTTAAATTATTTAACAGAAAATAAGAAGATAGTTCAATCAAAACTCAACAATGGCGATGCTTTGAAGATAGACATATTAAATATTCAAGCCAATATTGACAATGAAGGAAACAGGAAAATTGATTTACAAAACAGTTTGCAAAAGCAACTTAATCTACTTTCTTATACAACAGGAAACTCAATAAGCAAAGGTATTTTGTTCGATTTTGAATTGAATACAAAAGTTGTTGATTTGCTATTAAGCGAATCTGTAAATAATAATATGGAGTTCAAATTAGCAGCAGATAGAATTAAACAAGCTAAAGCTGACATTGACATTACAAAGCTACACGATAAGCCTACAATAGCTGCCAATGCTGGATTAGGCTTTAAAGATGGTTATGTGCCAGAGCTGCAAAAATTTCAATTTAATGGATTGGCTGGAGTAAGTTTTAATATGCCTTTATACACAGGTGGAAGAACCAAACAACAAATTAAATTGCAACAAACAATTGTTAAACAAAATGAACTTGCAATTGAAACTTTAAATAATTCTTACAAAAAAGATATTCAACAAACACTTACAGATATTGCTTCAAATATTGAAAGAATAAACAATACTGCTGGTCAAATAGAGCTAGCAAAAGCTGCACAAACATTGGCTTCTGTGCGTTTTAAAAATGATGTAGGAACTAATTTAGAAATTACAAATGCAAGTACCAATGTGCAACGTGCATTGCTTACTAAATTGCAATATGAATACCAATTATGTTTAGCAAAAGTTGAGTTAGCAAGATTGATTGGCGTGCAGTATTGGTAGAAAAGTTGTTATAATTATCGAATTGAAACTATACCCATTTGACTTATTACAATTTTATTTTCATCTTGCAAAAACTGTAACACTTTCCAAAATTTATCTTTTTTTATCATTTTAAAATGTGGCAACAATTCTTTAACAGCAAGGCTTTCAGAATAAATTAGTTTTATAATTTTTTGTTCAATTTGTTTAAATTCTTCGTCAGTTAATGCAATATTTTTCTTTGCCAAACAATTATCACAAACGCCACATTCTTTTATAAAACCTGCATCAAAATAATTAGAGATTATTTGACTCCTGCATTTTTTTACCTCTTTCAAATATTTTAGCATTGCTTCAACACGCAATTCAAACTGTTGTTTACGTTTAAAATATTCAGCGTGATTAATGTGTAAACTGCTTGCTGCTGCTCGGTTTAAGTTAAAATAAATTTGTGGTGTTTCTTTTTGAGGTATGTATTTAATAATGTTGTAACGTTTTAATTCTTCGAGACAAGCAAATACTTTTTCGTAAGGTAGTCTACAAATTTTTGCAATTAGTTTTTCATTAATCGAAATAGCACTGTCTAAAATATTTCCATAAGTTCTCAGCAAGCATTTCATCACAGGTTCTAAATGTGGAAATGATCGTTCAAATTCTTCTATCGAAAATTTATCAGCAATAAATTGTGTTTTTGATGGAATAAAAATATTTTCTGTAACTGTAATGTGTCCTTCGTGTTCCAGTGTTTTCAATACGTTCAGCACAAGAAAAATATCAAGTTGAAAGTTTTTTGTAAAAACAACTACATCAAAATCATAATAATTACCCTCTCCCATTCCAATTGGGATTTGCAGAAAATCGGCTAAGGCTTGGTATACTTTTCTAATATCATCTACTGATGGAAAACGTATTGTTGGCAAATGTTTCAACTCGCTTTCATCTATTGCGTGATACAGCAAAACAGCAAAAGCTCTTTTGCCATCACGACCTGCACGACCAGCTTCTTGATAATAGTTTTCCAGGCAATCTGGCACATCATAGTGAATCACTGTTCTTACATCAGGTTTATCAATACCCATTCCAAAAGCGTTGGTACAAACAATTACACGAGTTTTATTTTGTATCCAATCTTCTTGTTTTTTATTTCTTTCGTCTTGTGGTAAACCAGCGTGATAGAAATCTGCACTAATATTTTGCAACGAAATAAGTTGAGCAACATAATTGGTTTGCCTTCTATTTTTACAATACACAATGCTACTTCCACCAACGTTTACAAGTATTTCAAGTACTTTATTAATCTTACTATCAACTTTAAAAACAGCGTAAGAAAGATTCGGTTTTTCAAATGATTGCTGAAAGATTTTAGGTTCTTTCATTTGCAATTTTTCAACAATATCTTTTTGTACCAACGCAGTTGCAGATGCAGTTAATGCGATGATTGGAACTTTAGGAAAACTCTCTTTTAACTCGGCAATTTTTAAGTAAGGTGGACGAAAATCATAACCCCATTGACTGATGCAATGTGCTTCATCAACTGCAATTAAATTAATTTTTAAATCGGACAAGTACGACTTGAAAACCTTACTCTGCAAGCGTTCTGGTGAAACATATAAAAATTTATGCTGGTGATTTGCTGCATCAATCAGCACTTGTTCAACTTCTTTAAAACTCATTCCACTAAATAATGCAACAGCAGGAATGTTCTTGTTTTGAAGGTTTAATACTTGATCTTTCATTAGTGCAATAAGAGGAGAAATAACTAAGCACAAACCATCACTCATTAAAGCAGGAACCTGAAAGCAAACTGATTTTCCACCACCTGTTGGTAGTAATGCAAGCACATCTTTTTTTTCAATAATAGCATCAATAATATTTTCTTGCAAACCACGGAACTCGCTGTGATTCCAATATTGTTGTAATATTTTTTTTGCTTTGCTCATTTATTTTAAACTGCCCTTTCACCAACAATATTAAACCCAAAAACTTCATTTGTTGTAACACGAATATTTATAAAACTTCTTTTCTCATACCAACTTGCAGCTTCTTCGTGTGTATGTTCCCATCTAAATTCTGGAGTCATCCAATCCAAAATATCAATCATCATTTCCCTTTTATTCTGTGGATTTTGTTTTATTTTTTTAATGAGATATGTTGGTGGAAATAAGAAAATTAAATACAAATAGTATTGCAATTTAAGGGGAAGTTTGCTGCTATATATTCTTATAAAATTAAAACAATTATGTATAAAATCTTTTCGAGGGTAATAGAGCCAAACACTCAATTTACCTGATGTTTTAACTAATGGCGTTAAACAATTAAAACTATTTTCAGTATTATTTGTGTGGATCAAAACACCACTGCAATGCACAATATCAAAAGCATCAAAAGCAACTGGTGGAAACTGCACATCAGCCTGCACAAACCATGCATTTGGATTAGAATTTTTTTCAAAAGCCTTCTCTACACTCAAGCTAAAATCAAATCCTAAAACCTTTGCCCCTTCATTGGCAATTAAATCATTTAGTAAGCCATTGCCACAACCTGCATCTAAAATAATTTTCCCATTTATTGAAGTTTTTGTTTCATCTACTTCTTTTAAAAACCTGTTGAGCATTTCTGTTGCATCTGCATTCCATGTGGTATCCTTTTCGTAGTCAAATAAATTCCATTCCTGAGCAAAGCTTTTTTTAGTATGGCAATTTTTCTTAACTGCAAATTCAATTAACGCTTTATATTCCACATAAATTTTTTCTTTTCTTTCTGGAAAATCGGGAAGATGTTTTTGCAAAAATTCTTCATAATCTACTATGGCTTCTACTAGCAATCTTGGTATTCCTTTTATGATAGGATAGCAAAGGTTTCCAGCAAATAAAATCCCCTCGTTAATCACTTCAAAAACAGCGTTATTAAATGTTTTAGAAATTGTACTAATAACTTTTAGCTCCAATCTCTGGTGTGTTATAGGGCAACGTAAATATGATAGAAGTTCTTGTTGCATTGTTCATTTTGGAAGCAATGTTAACTAAGATTTATCTATTGAAAAATAGTAAGATTATTTGAAAAGTATGGAGTAGTATTATCCTATAGTTTCTTTAGCAATATCCAAATCAATTTCCTTTTCCCATTTTGCCACAACTACTGTTGCCACTGCATTTCCTATAATATTGGTCAATGCTCTTCCCTCACTCATAAATCTATCGATACCCAATATTAACGCAATAGATGCAACAGGTATGTGACCCACAGTTGGCAAGGTTGCTGCTAAAGTTATAAATCCACTGCCTGTAACACCTGCAGCTCCTTTTGAGGTAAGCAATAACACTGACAAAAGTGCTATTTGTTGTCCAATATCCATTGGTGTATTAGTAGCTTGTGCAAGAAATACAGCAGCCATTGTGAGATAAATTGAAGTGCCAGCAAGATTGAATGAATAGCCAGTAGGAACAACCAAACCTACAACAGGCTCACTGCAACCAACTTTTTCTAATTTGGTCATTAAACCTGGCAAGGCAGCCTCTGATGATGAAGTGCCTAAAACAATTAATAATTCTTCTTTAATAAAAGCAAGTAATTTAAACAAGTTAAACCCTAACATTTTAAGAATACCACCTAACACAAACAAAATAAAAATAATGCTTGTAATATAAAATGCAATCATTAACTGACCTAAGGAAGCTAATGAACCCACACCATATTTACCTATGGTAAAACTCATTGCTCCCAAAGCACCCAAAGGTGCTACTTTCATAATCATTTTTATTACGGCAAAAAGAGCTACTTCTAATGATTTAATGCAACGAACAATTGGCTTTCCTGTATCGCCAATTTTTGATATGGCAAAACCAAGTAGTACAGAAAAAAACAGGACTTGCAGCAAATCACTATTAGACAAAGCATTTACTATATTATCTGGAATAATATGCAACATAAAATCTGTGAATGTTCTACTTTTTCCTTCAACAATATAGCCTTCAACAGCTTTAACGTCAAGGGTTGCAGGATTTATATTCATTCCAACACCAGGCTTCAAAACATTAATTACAATCAAGCCAATAACTAATGCAATTGAAGTAACGATTTCAAAATATAGAATAGCTTTTAATCCAACACGTCCAACTTTTTTTGTGTCTTGCATACCTGCAATTCCTGTTACGATGGTACAGAAAATAACAGGTGCTATCATCATTTTTACCAGCTTTATAAAGCCATCTCCCAAAGGCTTTAATTGTGTTGCAAAAGATGGGTAAAAATGACCAAGTAATACTCCAATAGCAATTGCAATAAGTACCTGAGCGTAGAGTGTTTTT
>JANYEP010000083.1 GCA_025363075.1 Chitinophagaceae bacterium
GATTGCAATTCAATATCACCAACTGTAAATTTGTTTTCATTGATGTCGTTCAACACAAGTTTTGGAACACCAGCATACTTGCTTTCTGCAAAAGCATAATAAAACTCTTGCCTAATGGCATTAGCTGTTAATTTGTTTGCATACAATTGCATTGGCTGTTGCATAAAATGATTATAAGCTCTAACATCATCCAAGCCACCAATATGGTCTTTGTGAGGATGTGTAAATACAACTGCACCAAGTTTTGTTGTGTTGGTTCGTAACATTTGATAACGAAAATCGGGTGTTGTATCAATTACTATTGTTGTAGTGTTTGATTCAATTAAAATACTACTTCGCAGGCGATTATCTTTTTTATTTTCAGATTTGCAAACCTCGCAATCGCAGGCTATCATTGGTACACCACTACTTGTGCCTGTACCCAAAAAAGTAATTTTTATAGGAGTATGTTGTTGCAAATAGGAGGATATTAAGCAATAATGATAGATTTTGAAACAATGCTGTCGTACAACTTCTGACTTTCAAAAGTCAGTTTATCGTAGTTGATATTTAATTGAGGTATTAAATCAAGCAGGGTATTAATTCTACCTTCAACATCTAAAAATTTATTAAGAACAACAACACTTTTTTCTTCGAGCAAGCACCAACCACTTTGAAAACTTCCACGTTCATAACGCATTGTATATCCAGCTTCATTAAGAATATTTCCTAATTTATCTAATGTTGTTTGATTTGGTTTCATTGTACGATTCTTTGGGACAAAAATAAGCCCAACGTTTAAACGTTGGGCTTATTTTATTGTTATTTTAATATCTCTTTAAAATATATTAGTCAAAGTTTTTAATTGTTCCAACTGCTGCACTTTGCACGTTGTAAACACCATTGTTATCAGTTGTACCATCCAATACAAAAGCAACAATTGTAGAGTTAGAAGCATTTGCTGTAAATGAAGCACCAGCAGATGTTACACCACTTAATGAAATAGTGAAAGGCAACTCATAAATATTGTTTTTAGTCTGAGAAGCAACTGGAATAACATCTCCAAAAAGGTCTGTAGCAACTTTTCTTAATACACCATTGTGTACAAAGTTTGTTACAGGGCTAACACCACCATACAAATATGGAGTGTTGCCATAAGTTGAAGAATAGTAATTTGTTTGTGGATATACCAAACCATTTTCAACTAAAGCCACAACAACTTTCATTGCTCTGTCAGTAGTAACGTTATATTTTACTTTTACTTTTCCTGTTACACTTGTTGCACCAGTAGTGCTTTCAATTGCCAAGCCCAAAGGAGCCCAACTTGCTAAAGCAGTATTTAATTCAGAAGTATTTTCAGACCAAGCACCAGTTCTGTTCATAATTGCAGTTGGGTAACCACTAATACCAAAATTGCTATTGAAGGTTGTGTAATATTGATATTTGTAAGGATCTGTTCCACCACCACCATGTACAGCAACAACAATACAGTTAGGGTGTGTAGATTTATAATTTTCTAATGAATTAGCAACTCTTGGGCAATAGCCACACCAAGCACCTGTGCAATCTTCCATTAATAATTTTTGTGTAAATGGAGATGGGCTTTTAGTAATTACAGTAAGTGTTTTTGCGTTTGAAGGAGAACCGTTTCTTTTTGCAGTAACAACGTGGCTTCCAAGTGCATCTGCAACATATTTATTAGAAATAGGGTTTACACCATCTAAATAAATTTGAGAACTACTTGTAATATCTGCACCAAATTTATCAGCAACAGTAATACTAATATAATCAAAATTGTTAAACTCAAGTGTTGGAGAAGATAATGAAACAAATACAGAGTCTGTACTTACAACAACTGGTGTAACAACCAGTGAAACTTCAGCAGATGTTGCTGTACCTTTTGTTGCAATAAACTTGAATGTGCCAGCAACAGTAGGTGCAAAAACAGAAGACGAAAATGCAGCTCCATTAACAGTAAAAGTACAAGATGTAGTAACATCTGTATTGTTTTGGTCTTTTACAGTTAGGTAAACGTTTTCAGGATTACTAAGACTTACAACTGATTTAGAAAGTGTTAGTGTTAAACCGTTACCAGTTCCACTTCCTCCACTGTTGGTGTCTTTTTTACAAGAATTCATTATTGACGTAAAGCCAATAAACATTAAACCGATGAGAAACAATTTTTTCATTTAAAATAATTTAGGTCGTAAAAATATGGTTAAGACACTTATAAAAAAATATTATTGTAAAAACACTTTATTTCGCTGCAAATATATTTTTATGCTAAAGAAAACCTTGTACGCTTCTATTGCCCTATTGCTTACAACAAATGTTGTTTTTGCTCAAGAAAGTTTTGCTCCAGTGAAATTAAAATCTGTTTCGGGCAAAACAGTAAATTTTGCAGATGTTGCTGCAACAAGTAAAGACACTATTGTTGTGATTTCTTTTTGGGCTACCTGGTGCATTCCTTGCATTGCAGAGCTTGATAACATTAGCGATGTTTACAAAGAAAAACAAGCTATTAAACCGTTCAAATTTATTGGAGTTTCCATTGACGATTCAAGAACATCGCAAAGGGTAAAACCATTTATTGCTGGTAAAGGATGGCAATTTGATGTATTGCTTGATATTAACAGCGAACTTAAAAGAGCATTAAATGTTACAGATGTTCCTCACGTTATTATTATTAAAAACAATAAAATTGTTTATCGCCACACTGGCTATATTGCTGGTGAAGAAGATAATCTTTTTGAAAAAATAAAATCACTTTAAACCTATCTACAATAACAAATTACATAAGCCAAATGAAAAAAATTTTTATTACAGTAATTGCTTGCATCTCAATAAAATCAGGCTTTTCGCAGCAGTTAGACCAAATGATTAAAGGTCATTTGAATGGCAGTTATGAGAGCTACTCTCAATACTATATGCAGGATGACAAAATTGGGGCTTCACTTCCAACTGACAGAGACAAAGTGGGTTCTAACAATTTTTTAAAACTTGATTATACCTATGGCAAATTTTCTGCTGGCATTCAGTACGAAAGTTATTTACCATCAATACTTGGTTACTACAACCCAGACCAAAATAGAATTAACCAAAGTAAAATAGCGAACAAATATTTTAAATATTCCGAAGAAAAATTCTCTGTGCAAATTGGCGATTTTTATGAGCAGTTTGGTAGTGGTTTAATATTTCGTGCTTATGAAAACAGACAAATTGGTATTAACAATGCACTTGAGGGTGTAAACATTTACATAGAGCCTACAAATTTTACCAAAATAAAAGCCTTGTATGGTAGAACAAGAAAACTGTTTGATTACTCAAACTCAGTTACAAGAGGTGTGGATGCAGAAATTGATGTAACAAAAATGTTGTCAAACAAAGAACATAACACTCGCATTTCAATTGGTGGAAGTTATGTAGGAAGATTTCAAGAGTACATTGGAACGATTGATAATTATCCATCAACTGTAGATGCTTTTGCTACAAGATTGGATTTGAATACCAACAATTTTTCGTTGAATGCAGAGTATGTGAGCAAAGACAAAGACCCACACTATTTCAACAACAATAGTTTTGAAAAAGGCAAGGCATTGTTGATTAACACAGCATTTACAAAAAATAATTTTGGTATTACGTTAACTGCAAGGGCTATTTACAATATGGATTTTAGAGCTGAAAGAGCTACAGACTTTGCTACACAATTACCAGTTAACTATGTGCCAGCATTAACAAAACAACACGACTATTTAACAAGCAATATCTACGTTTACAACGCCCAGTTAAACCTTGGTGAAACTGGTTTTCAAACAGATGTTTTTTACAACTTTAAACCCAACACAAAACTTGGTGGAAAATATGGAACAAAGGTTTCTGCAAACTTTTCTTACTATGGTTCGTTAAACGACAATAAAGATATTATGAGTGTTGGTACAAATAAATATTACAGCGATGCGAATATTGAAGTAAAGAAAAAATTTAGTAAGAAGTTTGAAACAACTTTGGCTTTGCAAAATATTTACTACAATGCTGCTATTATTGCTGGTGGACACGAAGATGTTTTGGCTAATGTTGTTGCCTTAACTTCTTTGTATAAATATGCCCCTAAAAAATCTATAAAAGTTAAGTTAGAACACTTGTGGACAAAGGAAGACCAAGGAAATTGGGTTTCAGCAATTACTGAGTTTTCTTTATCTTCTCCATTTGCGTTTTACCTGAGCGATTTATACAATTATGGTGTATCTGGTAATCATTACTACAATATTGGCGGAAGCATTACAAAAAATGCAACACGTTTTAGTTTAGCTTTTGGTAAGCAACGTGCAGGCTTGTTTTGTGTAGGTGGCGTTTGCCGTTTTGTGCCAGCTGCTTATGGTTTTACAGCTACGCTTACCACTTCTTTTGGAAACTAATTAGCATATAATTTTTTTGAAACTTTTTTTGAAACCTCGAAGCATTTAAACTTCGAGATTTTTTTGCATCAAAATTTTTAGCAAACATTTAGCATTTAAAATCAATGCTTGCTAACCACTGTTTGTTCTTTCCTAACATCATACCATTAGGTTAACAGGTGTTCTGTTTAGGTTAAAACATCTTCGGTTTAGGTTAGCAAGCCAAAGTTTTAGGTTAATAACCCAATCAATTAGCCTCTTAACCTAATAACATCACCTTTTAACCTAAACATTTAGGTAGGCAGAGGCAAAAAATTAGGCTAATAACCCAAACAATTGGGTTATTAGCCTAATAGCATCACCTTTTAGCCTAAACGATTAACCATTTTGTCCTCTCAGACAGTTTTGTATTGTTGGTGTTTTTCACCAACAATATTATTAAACTTAATTATGTTCACTGTAATCCTGTGAAAGCAGGCTTATGTTTGGAGGAGGAAGATTATGTTTATTCATCGGCATCGTTATATTTGAACAAATCGACAGTATGGAATTTTTTAACACATTGGAAACCCTAAAATCTTTGTTGGTGAAGAACACCAACAAAGGCGGAAAAGCTAAGAGTATAAACATCCTCTTAGCTTTTGTTATTCTTAGTGTTGGCAACTTAAAAGCCCAATACAATCTGGTGCCAAACCAAAGTTTTGAAACATATATTGTATGCCCAAATACACTCAATGATATACCTGCCCCACCCCCTTGGTATCGCCCTTGTAAATATGGACCTTTGTACGCCAATGCTTGTTGCATAAGTAATAAATGGGGAGTTCCTTATAACAGAGGAGGAGCTAATTACCAATACGCAAAAACTGGGGATGCTTATATTGGACTTTTTTTTATTAATGGTCCAGGCTTAAACAGAAGAGAGTACTATCAGATTAAGCTAAAAGATAGCCTTAGAATGGGGCATTGTTATTATGCAGAATTTTTTGTATCCACAGAAAACGATATGAAATTAGGTTGCAATAATATTTCTATGTTGCTAACCAATAAAGCTGTGTACGTAGATACTATGGCTACACCTTATGGGGTATTGCAGGGTAATGCACAGGTTTTTAATTATGGTAATCCCATTATAACCGATACACTCAATTGGGTAAAGGTTAGCAGTGTATTTGTGGCACAGGGTGGGGAACAATATATAACGCTCGGCAATTTTAGAAAAGATAACCAAACCAGCTATATGGCTTTTCAAGCAACTGGCTATCTTGGTGCAGGATATACAATTGATGATGTTAGTATAATTCCATTGGATAGTATGCCGTTAAAGGCAGATGCTGGCAGAGACACCACTATACACATTGGTGATAGTGCTTTTATTGGTAGTTTAACAAATGGCATCACCAATATTGCGTGGTACAATGCAGCAGGGCAAAAAATAGATAGTGTGCAGCCAGGTTTTTATGTTCACCCAACAGCAAGCACTTTTTATGTGGTGGAGCAAACTGTGTGTGGATATTACAGCAGAGATACTGTGAATGTAACAGTAGGTACAGTGCCTTTAAAGTTTATAAATTATTCCCTTCGACAAGCTCAGGGAGACAAAGTAGAGAATAGATGGACAACAGCTAATGAAACTAATGTTTCGCATTTTAACATTCAACGCAGCAACAATGGAAAAGATTTTACAACCATAGGAACAATAAAAGCCAATAACAAAAGCATTAATGAGTATAGTTATGAAGACAATACTTTACCGTTTATGGTTTATGGTTCGGTGGTTTATTATAGAATTGTAAGTGTTGATAGGGATGGAAAAACGAGCTTTAGCGAAGTGAGGATAATTGAAGTACGAGGTACGAACTACGAAGTACGATTGTTTCCTAATCCTGCAAAAGATGTGGTAAATGTTGAGTGTAAAGAGGGCGTAAAGGAGGTGAAGATTATTGATATGTTTGGTAAGGAGATTTCTCACTTCGTTCGAAATGACGGCAATATTCATCGTTTATCACTAAACACTAGTCATTATTCAAAGGGTTTATATATTGTACAAGTGATAACTAAAAACGGAGAAGTGAGGAGTGAGGAATTGATTATACTTTAAGTTTTTTGAGGAGAAGAAACACTTAACAATAGAAACTAATTTGATGAAAAATACAACCGACAACGAAACACAATATTCAATTCCATCTAAATATAGAAAGATGGAAAACCTGCATATTGTGTTTTGGTTGTTTAAAGATTTATCCTGGTGTTTGGGACTTAAAACATTGGGTATTGCAATGATATTTCCTACACTCATCATCTCTATCATCATCACTTATCGCACCAAAGAATTAATGAGCGAGTGGTGCCACAACCTTGCAGTAACAGCGTGGATTTTAGCCAACAGCTATTGGATGATTAGTGAATTTTTTGGTTTTGACACGAAACCTTTATTGAGCTTCACTTACAAGCAATTAACCATCATTCCATTCTCTATTGGAATATTAATCTTAAGTTATTATTACATTATTTACAGCAGGAAAAAAAGGAATCACCTGTCCTGATAAAGATTTTATTTTTCTATCACAAATCTTGTTATCAAGGGCTGTTCATCAACTATTAATTTCACAAAATAAGTTCCGTTAGTAAACTGTTTGCAGTTTATAGTTTGATGTGATGTTGGATTGTTTATTTGTAGCATTATTCTTCCAACATAATCGGTAATTATCAACTCTTTTGCGTTCTTGCAATCTATAGTTACAATGTCTTTTGCAGGATTTGGATAAACAGTAATTTTAGGATTTAAAGCAAGATGAATGGTGAACACCTC
>JANYEP010000106.1 GCA_025363075.1 Chitinophagaceae bacterium
ATTGTAACGGTATCTGTTCCTGCTGTAAAATTTACCCCAGCACTACCATTTGCCTCCACATATTTCAGCATCCGCAAGTTGGTATCTACCAAGCAACTGGAACTGGCATTGAGTTCTATTAAAAATTTACCAGATTGATTAATGGATATCCAAGGAGCTCTGCTAGTATCTTTAGTACCGTGAGTATAGCTATAAAAGCTATTGTTATTAGGCACTACTGCACCAGTAACAGCATTTAAAACCCTCCATTTATATTTAAACTTAGTGCTATCTACACAAAAAGTGCTTTTTGTGTTGTTAATAATATGAAACTCTGGCGAGCAACTAAGAATACTATCTCTAATAACACCTAAACCTGCACTATCCAACTGAAAATCTGGGCGTACTTTAGCAGTATCTACACAAACTCTCTTAGTAGTGTCGTGAGATGGGCAAGGTGAGGCATTACCATAATTGTTATTAATAAATAGCGTTACATCGTGGTAACCAAATGTAGGGAAAGCATAAGCTGTATCTTTTTTAGCTTCAACTAAACCTGGTTGAGTTTCGTATAATGGTGAATTAACGTTGTGATCTATAACCCAAGTGTAGTGAGCCAATTGAGAACAACCTGTTATTCCACCACTTGCAGCAACCCCTTGACCAGGATCAGAAGTATTAAAAAACTTAAGTGTATCTAAAACACAAATAACAGTGTCCGTAGTAAACTTAGCTTTTGGTGGAGAGAAAACAAAAGCAGAAGCAACACTGTATGCACCAGCACCACAAGTACCTGTTAGCCCTGCACCATTAAATACATAAAAAGGATTATTAACAGTACTTGTAATTGTGTAACTTAAATTGTTATTGTTTTGAGGATTTACACAAGCACCTACTGTATATTGATGAATTAATTTACCATTTAGAGCCAATAATTCACATTGTGTATGTGTCTCAGTAACTCCATCATTCCAAGTGGTAACAATTAAAGCTCCTGGATAGTTTTGTTGCAAATGAGAAGTTTGAGTTCTGTCAATTTCAAATCCAAGTGTTACAGTATCGCCTTTACAAGTAAAACCATTTTTTGTTTGTGCATATGTTCTAATGTCCCAAGCATTATTAATAATTTGATACCCAATAGTAGAAACAGCAAGACCAGAAACTGTTTTTACGTAACCAGTGTAATAAGCATCCCTCGATTTACCAGAAATATATTGTGGGTTGAAGGCTAAATTGAATTTACCACCTGCATCACGAGGAACTTTTATTATTGGGTGAGTAAGTCTGTAATCATCTATTAAAGTTAAAGTATCTGCACCACCATTTGTACTACTATCTCTCAACACCATACTTGTTTGTGCATTACCATCACAAATACCAAAATAGTATTGATCTTTAAGTATCAATAGAGGGTTTGTAGGTTGTGCTTTTGCATTTACAACACTTGCTCCTTTAGTAACAAGAAAAGCTTGTGTGGTATCGCCAGTTGCACCTGTTGTGCTGGATGCAATTACAATTCTGTAAGTTCCTGTAGGCAAAGTTGCAGGCAACACAGTATTAACAAATGTTGCATAAAAATAACTTACAGTACCTGTAGCAGCATTAGGTGTTGCAACTGGTAAGCCTGTAGCATCATTTAGTAATGTCCAGGTAAAAGTATTGGATTGGGGAAAACAGCCATTTAGGCTAAAAGGCACTGCTACCGAGCCTCCACTACTATAGCTGTAGCCAACAGGTAGTGCAAACCTTGCATCATCAATAACAACGGTTTGTGCTTTAAGTGCATTACAAAACACAAGGGCAAAAATTGCGAGTAAAATTCTGTTCTTTAACATATACATTAGCTTAACTAAATTTTAAAATCAACCACCAGCCTCACACCAACCCTCTGCTTAAAAGAGGGAGGAAAGCCAGCTTTTTTTCTATTTGTTTTTGTTCAGGTTTTATTTACAAACAGGGTTTCATATACAATGATGCAAGTTTGTTTTAAAACGCTGCTTGACATTTAAAAAAAGTTCACAAATAAATTGAAATTTATTCTAAATGCCAAATGAGAAAATAGTTTGAGATTTGTGTATGAAGTTTAAAGCTTATACAATTCGTATTATAGACTTACTAGTAAGTAGCTTACAAAAAAAATTATAGAGCAACAAAAACTTTAAACATCAAAACGCTCAACATCTATCTTATCACTGGTTTCATTCCTCTAATTCCCATATCAATTACTTGCTCCCCTTTTAAAGGTTGCCAAGCACCATCACCATTATTATCTCTCCACTCAAAACTTTTGTTTGTTGACATATTACACTCAACAGTAATGCTTCCAGTTTCTTTTCCTGTAATTACCAAAGCATTGGTAGAAACAGTTGTAGAGTCGTTTGTTTTTATATAATTTGCCTTTTGAAATTTTGCAGTAACTACACAAGAACCTTTAGGAATAGGGCTTGTAGCAAACAATGGATTTACAACAGTAGTAGCACTATCTGGTGCCTGACCAGTTTTGGTAACAGGAGAGAAAGTAATACCATTTGCCCCAACAGTTGTTTCAAAACCCCAATAACCTTGACGACGTTTGCCATTTACAGTTACTTTTTGCTGGCTTATAGTGTAATCTTTAATGTATGTATTGTAACCTACAAACGAAGCAATTGTTCCACTGTAAACACTGTAGAAAGGCATTCCACTCACCACAGTATCCAACCTGTAAGGTACATTGTAGTTTTGATAGGCTAAAGAAACTCTCAACCATTTGTATGTGCCGGGTTTGATAGAACTTAAAGGAACCGCTAAGAAAGTTTCTCCATCTTTTGTGATAATAGATTGAGAAAAATCAATAGCAGAATCTTTTAAAGCACCAACATATAAAACAGATCCCATACCCAAAGGAGTAGAATCTGATTCAGCAATTTCCACATAATGAGAACTTATCCAATTGAATGTTGGAGAAGCTGCTGCATTACCAGGTGGAACGATTGCAATAGCACCTGTGTCATTCAATCTTGGAATAGTATCGCTAAACTTAAATTTAAAAATCAAGTATTTTTCCGATGGTTCGCTCTTGGTGCAAGAAGCGAAAACCAATGCCAGCAAAGGAATCCACGCAAATTTCTTCATAACTTTTTTAATCGGTAATTGCCAATTTATTTTTCGAGTGCCGAAGATAGTTTTTTTTGGCGTTGCCGAGGCAGTTAATTTTGTTTTATTAGAAAAAAAGTTGATGATAAATAATTTGCAAACGATACCATCTGCACAAATTAACGTTGAAAAATGGAATGCCTGCGTTGCCAAAAACAATGCTCCAATTTATTTGCAATATGCTTATTTAAACACAATGGCTAACAACTGGACTGGTTTGGTTATAAATGATTATGAAGCTGTGATGCCTATTTGTTTCAGAAAAAAAATGGGAATTACATACAGCTACTCCCCTGCTTTTGTGCAACAACTTGGTTGGGTTGGTCAAATCAAAATTTCTTGGCAAGAAATTGAAAAAGCAATTTTTGGCGTTGTTAAATATGGAGATGTAATGCTAAATCACTCAAACCATTTCGAAGCAATTAGAACAATAGCAAAAACAAATTTTGTTATTAACCTAAATAAAAATTACGAAGAAATTTATAGTAATTACAAAAACGACCTGAAGCAAAATCTAAAAAAAGCTATAAAAGAAAATTTAGTTTATACTGCAAACAATAATATCGATGAAGCTATTGATTTATACAAAGATTTTTACAGTAATAGAATGAAAGGCTTATCTGCAAAGGATTACAGCAATTTTAAAATGTTGTGTTTATTGTTTCACCAAACTAACAATTGCTTACTAAGGCAAATTGTAAATAATAAAAATGAGTTGCTCGCAGTTGCATTGTTGTTAAAAGATGAAAACAGAATTTATAACCTTGCCAATAGTACCACAGCAGCTGGCAGAAACACAGAAGCCAACCATTTTTTAATAGATAGCATTTTAAAAGAATTTGCAAATACCAACTTAATATTTGACTTTGAAGGAAGCGATTTACCAGGTGTAAAAACTTTTTATCAAAAGTTTGGGGCCGTTGATGAACCTTATTTTCATTGGCATTTCAATAAATTACCGTGGTGGATTAAGTGGGTGAAAAATGATTAAATTTGACTTATGAAAAATATTCTTGTACTCATTGTTGTTTGTATGTTTCTAAACAATAATGTATTTGCTCAAAAAATAAACTATAAGAAGTTTGCTGCCACGTTACGTGCTAATAGCTGTGGAAGCCACAGCCATAAGGACATTGAGGGCGATTATCATAAATTTTTATTATTGGATTCCTCTAAAATTTCAGCGAAAGATAAAGTTGAGTATTACAGTGATTATGGGATGAGTTGTTACACGATGTATTGCATTACAAAAAACAAAAACTTTGCAACACAATCAAATGTACTTTATAGAAATGGATTACTGATTGACCTTAAAGATACCAGAATGCTTTGGAATTATGCTTGTAACTTAATTATACTTGGAGAATGTGATGAAGCCAAAAAACAATTTGATTTGTATTTAAAAAATACTCCGAAAAAGTATATCACGAAAGATACTCATGAGCAAATAGACACATTTGAAAAAAATTGTGGTATTTATTAGGTTATCCTAACTCCTATATTCGCCACTAACTCTTGCAATATGAACCAACAAAATAAAATCTATGGCATTTTTAGTTTGCCTGTAATCGTTGCTGCACTTGGCTATTTTGTTGACATCTACGATTTATTATTATTTACCATCGTTAAAAAAGTAAGCGTTTTAGGTGTTGGCTCAACACCAGAAACTTTGCTGGTCGATAGCACAAAAATCATCAATTGGCAAATGACAGGCTTACTGTTAGGTGGCATTTTTTGGGGCGTTTTGGGCGATAAAAAAGGAAGACTTAGTGTGTTGTTTGGCTCTATTATTTTATATTCTATAGCAAATTTTGCAACAGGATTTGTTACTACTGTTGACCACTATGCTTGGTGCAGATTCTTTGCTGGCTTAGGTTTGGCTGGAGAGCTTGGTGCAGGTATTACTTTGGTTAGTGAATTATTGCCAAAGAATAAAAGAGGCATTGGCACATCAATAGTTGCAGGCATTGGACTAAGTGGAGCTGTTGCTGCTTACTTTACCTACAAATTTACCAATCACGATTGGAAATTATGTTATAAAATCGGTGGTATTTTAGGCATTTTGCTTTTATTACTTAGAGTTTCTGTTGCTGAAAGTGGGATGTTTAAGCAAGTAAAAGAAAGCAATATTGTTCGTGGCAATTTCCTGATGTTGTTTAATACTAAAGCAAGGTTTAAAAAATATGTATTAGCCATTTTAATTGGTTTACCTACTTGGTATGTGGTGGGTATTTTGGTCAATCAAAGTGATAAATTCGCAGAGAAATTATATGGTTCAAAACTGATTGATAGTGGCAAATCTATAATGTTTGCTTATGCTGCAATTGCAATAGGAGATATGGTTGTGGGCTTAATCAGTCAATGGTTTAATAGCAGAAAAAAAGCGTTGTTGCTTTACTATTGCATTTGTATTGTGTGCTTGTTTTTATTTTATAGTCCATACAATAATAGCGATACTTCAATGTACTCCATTTGTGCGTTACTTGGCTTCAGCACTGGTTTTTGGGCGATTTTTATAACAATGGGTGCAGAACATTTTGGCACCAATTTAAGAGCCACTGCTGCAACTACAATTCCCAATATGGTTCGTGGTGCATTGCCATTAATCAATATGTTATTCTTAGATATTTTTCAAAAAACATATCATATAAGTTTAATCAATAGTGGCATTATCACTGGTGTAATTGTAATGAGTATTACGTTGATTGCATTTTATTTCACCGAAGAAACTTATAGCAAAGATTTAGATTTTGTGGAGGAGTAGGTTTACTTAAACGTATATCTTAACATTACATCATATCCCAACAGTTTTGTTTCTTCGAGTTGCAGGTTTGTTGCAGCAATTAATAATTGTTCTGTATCGTTTTCAAAAACATTTATTGCTTGTTGATCCATTATTAATTTAGGTGCAATAAAAACAATTAATTCATCAGCCCAATTATTTTCAATCAAATAAGATGAAAGCTTAGAACCTGCTTCTATCAAGACTTTGCAGAGATTTAACTGCAATAATTTTTCTCCTAAGTCTTCAAGTTTTATTTGATTTTTTTCATCAAATAAAACGTTGATTATTTCAACATTTTTGGGTAAATCATTTGCTGTTTTATTTGAAAGAAGATACATTTTGCTATTCATTCTTTCATAAAAAATGGGTACTGATTGATGTTCCGGTTTCAGTAAATCTAAATCTCTATCAATAACAACCACACTTAATTCCTTTATCGTTTCATCAATTCTTATATTCAAACTTGCTTTATCCTGGATAATATTTTTTGCCGTTGACAAAATAGCATCTGCACTATCTCTTAATATTGTATGAACATATTCACGACTTGCTGTATTGCTTATCCACTGGCTGTTTCCAAGCCTATCTGCAATTTTTCCATTAATGGTTGTTGCCATTTTTAGTTGAATAAATGGGCGTCGTTTTATTTGATTTGCAAAAAAAACAGCATTCATTTTTTCAATGGCTGGAAGGATCATTTCAATTATTTCAACCCCATTTTGTTTCAACAAATCAATACCCGAAACTTTTGGGTTTGGGTCGCGGGAACCAATTACTATTCTTGGAATTTTATATTGTAAGATTAAATTGGTGCAAGGTGGTGTTTTTCCAAAGTGAGAACAAGGCTCAAGTGTAACATACAAAGTAGTTTTGGAAAGGTCATTCATCTTTTGTAATGCAGCATTAATGGCAAAAACCTCGGCGTGAGCACCCCCATATTGCTGATGAAATCCTTCGCCAATCACCACTCCATTTTCATCTACAACAACGGCTCCCACAAAAGGATTGGGGCGAATTTGCTTGGCATTTGCTTGGTTTGCGAGTTGAAAAGCTTGGTTTAAATAGTCGAGATGAGGCATTAATGTACTTACTTTGCAAATTCAAAATTAAACTATTTGAATGTTATGTTCACAGGTATTGTTGGTTCGGCTAAAATAGTTTCAGTTATAGAGCAAGAAAATGGTTGGACTTTAGTGGTAAATGCTCCTGATATTTTTCCAAAAGTTAGCATTGGAGATAGTGTTGCAATTGATGGTGCTTGTTTATCTGTTATAAAAAAAGAAGAAAATAATTTATCTTTTTTTGTTTCACTTGAAAGTATCGACAAAACAATTATCAAATTCTACAAGCCTGAAACACTTATAAACATTGAACTTCCAATGCAACCCAATGGATATTTAGGAGGTCATTATGTTTTAGGACACGTTGATACAACGGCTACTGTTGCCAATATTATCAAAGGTGATGAAGCTTGGTTTTTATCAATAAAACACCCGGCAACATTTTCAAAATATACTGTTTATAAAGGGTCTATTACAATTAGTGGTGTTAGTTTAACCATCAATAAATGTGACGATGATATTGTTGAACTTTGTATTATTCCAATCACTTTATCGAAAACAAATTTAGGATTGCTAAACGTTGGAAGCCTTGTAAACATTGAGTTTGACATCTTGGCGAAATATACTGAGAAATTATTAATTAAAAGAGACGCTTAAAAATGTTTGATAAAATAGAAGAAGCTCTAAAGGCTTTTAAAGAAGGACAAGCCATTGTTGTGGTGGATGCAGAAAGCAGAGAAAATGAAGGTGATATTATTATTGCTGCTGAAAAAGCAACACAAGAAAATGTAAACTTTTGTGCATCGCAAGGCAAGGGTTTAATTTGCATTGCCATTGATGAGGTCACTGCTAAAAGATTGAATTTGCAACCCGTAAATAGTAATCACCAGGATAATTTTCATACAGCATTTTACGATTCAATTGATGCAGGGCAACAGTTTGGAATCACCACTGGTATTTCTGCAAAGGAAAGAGCTATTACTGCCAAACTAATTGCTGACAAGACTTCTAAGCCAAATGACTTTATAAAACCAGGACATCTATTTCCTGTTGTTGCAAAACAAAATGGTGTTTTAGTAAGAGCTGGACACACAGAAGCCAGTGTTGATTTATGCAATATTACCGGTCAATATCCTGCAGCCATTATTTGTGAGATAATGCAGGAAGATGGTGATATGATGAGAAGGGAAGCACTTCATTTTTTTGCACAAAAAAATAGCTTAAAAATTATTTCAACCCAACAAATTATTGAATACAGAAAGCAAACAGAAAATTTTATTGAGCAAGTTTCTATCGCAAAATTACCAACCCAATTCGGCGATTTTAATATTCGTATTTTTAAAAATATATTAACACAAGTTGAACAGGTTGTAATTGAAAAAAATACCAATCAAAGCAACAAGCCCATTGTTAGAATTCACAGTGAATGCCTTACCGGCGATGCTTTTGGAAGTTTGAAATGTGATTGTCAAAAGCAATTACACAGTGCTTTACAAATGATTGAAGCAAATGGAAATGGCTTTGTAATTTATATGAAAAACCACGAAGGGCGTGGCATTGGCATTGGTAATAAAATAGCTGCTTACCATTTGCAAGAGCAAGGCTACAATACTTTTGAAGCCAATGAACACTTGGGTTTGCCAGCAGATGCAAGGGATTATCAAGATGCCGTTTGGATATTGAAAAAGTTAGAAATTGAAACATTTGATTTAATAACAAATAATCCAAAAAAAATTGCTGCTTTGAAAAATGCTGGATTTAATTTTAATCAAATTCAAGTGGCTCTACCAAGCAATACACACAATAAAAAATACTTAAAAGAAAAAGTAGATTTAGCACACCATAACATAATTTTAGACTAATGATTGCAATAGTAAAAGCACAATTTAATAAACTAATTACAGATTTGCTGGAAGCAGGCTGCACACAATTTCTTGAAGAAAATAGAATTTCTTATAAGGTATTTGAATGCCCTGGTGCTGTAGAAGTTGTTGTATATACAAATAAATTGCTTGCAACCAATCAATACAAAGCTATCATTACAATTGGTGCAATCATTAAAGGCGATACCGACCATTATGAATATGTATGTCAATACGTAACAAATGGCATTAGCAATTTATCTTGCCAAAGCCTTACTCCTATTGTGTTTGGCGTTCTCACTGTTCAAAACGAAGAGTTGGCTTATGAAAGGGCTGCATTAGATAGAATGAACAAAGGAAAAGAGTTTGCTGAAACTGCTTTGTTTATGATAGATGCTTTTGATAAAATTGATAATAACGAAGTTTAATTTATGTCATCAAAAAAAGATAATCCTACTTTTCTTGTTGTTCGCTTTTCATCTATTGGAGATATTGTTTTAACAACACCAGTTGTAAGATGTTTAAAGCAACAAATGCCGAATTGCAAAATTCACTACGCAACTAAAACCCAGTATTCATCAATACTTCATAGCAATCCTTACATTGATAAAGTGATAGAATATGATGGAGATTGGAATATGTTTATTGGTGGGTTAAAAACTTCAAAGTATGATTACATTGTTGACCTACATCATAATGCAAGAACATTGCGATTGAAGAATGCAATGAAATTAGAATCGTTTTCTTTCAACAAGGTAAATATTCAAAAATGGTTGCTCACAAACTTTAAAATAAATGTGATGCCCAGCATTCATATTGTTGATAGATATTTAGAAACAGTAAAAAATTTTGGTGTAAGCAATGATGGCAAAGGATTAGACTATTTCATTCCTCATTTGGATGAAGTGAAACAAGAAGACATTCCATCATCACATTCATTTGGCTACATAGGTTTGGTAATTGGTGCAGCACACAACACAAAAAAACTACCTGTAGATAAACTAAAGGAGCTTTGCACAAAATTGCAATATCCTATTATTTTATTGGGCGGAAAAGAAGATAGAAAAATTGGTGAAGAACTTGCTCAGATAGATGATATAAAGATTTACAATTCGTGTGGTAAATTTAGCATCAATGAAAGTGCTGATTTGGTGCGAAAAGCAAAACTAATAATCACACACGATACAGGATTAATGCACATTGCAGCAGCTTTTAAAAAGCCCATCATTTCCATTTGGGGCAATACAGTTTCAAGTTTTGGAATGACCCCATATTTTGGAAATTCTCAAGTGAAAAATGTACAATTTCAAGTTGAAAACCTGCGTTGCAGACCTTGCAGCAAAATTGGTTATGATGCTTGCCCAAAAAAACATTTCAAGTGTATGAACCTGCAAAATATTGATGCAATTGTTGCAAGTGCAATGGGAATGGTGTAAAAAATCGGAATTTAAAGCCTATCAATCTTGAACATTTTTTAGAAAATACAAAATAGAAAGTATAGGTTTTTAACTTCATCCCCCTACTTTTGCCGAAATTTTCAAGACTGATATGTTGTTACGACAAGTGAAATTATTACTGATTACGGCTTTCAGCCTTTCTGCCATATTTTTTTCTACTGCATCGAATGCACAGGATACTGCCAAAAATCAAACTACAGAAGCGTCAACAGAGCTTGCTGAAAAAAAAGATGCTGAAGAATTTGATGTTACTGGAACAATTTTAGAACATATTAAAGACGATCATAGTTGGCATTTGTGGGGTCACACATCTATTGCTTTACCAGTTATTTTATACTCAGACAAAGGCTTAGAGGTTTTTTCTTCTAAAAATTTGGTAAATGAACACCACGAACCAGTTGCTTTTGCTGGCAAATACAACTATAAACTTGAAGAAGGTAAAATTAAAGTAGTAACTGCCGCTGGAACTATTGATGAAGAAGCATCAAAAAAAGTTTGGGATTTTTCTATTACAAAAAATGTTACTTCACTATTAATTACTGTATTTATTTTACTAATAGTTTTTCTAAGTGTAGCTTCAAAATACAAAAAAAGAGGGGTTACTTCAGCACCAAAAGGTTTGCAATCTTTTATGGAGCCAATTATTTTATTTGTAAGAGATGAAGTTGCAAAGCCAAATATTGGTGCTAAATACGCAAGGTATATGCCTTTTCTCTTAACTATCTTCTTTTTGGTATTAACAAACAATTTTTTAGGTTTAATCCCTTTATTTCCAGGAGGTGCAAACGTGAGTGGCAACATTGCATTTACAATGACATTAGCCGTTTTTGTATTTATTTTGGTAAATCTTAAAGGAAATAAAAGCTATTGGCAACATATTTTTTGGATGCCAGGAATGCATTGGAGTATGAAATTATTTCTTGCACCTATTGAGTTGATTGGTGTGTTTACAAAACCTATTTCGTTAATGATACGATTGTTTGCAAACATTACAGCTGGTCACATTTTAGTGCTTAGTTTAATTTGCTTAATATTTATTTTTAAAACTGTTTTTGCGTCGGCGATTGCTGTTCCTTTTGCTGTGTTTATAAGCCTTATTGAATTATTAGTTGCTTTTTTACAAGCCTACATTTTTACAATGCTTAGTGCAATGTACATAGGTATGGCTACAGAAGAACATCATCACGAAGAAGCACATCATTAATATTTTTTATTTTTTAACATTAAAAACAAAACAAAATGGTAGTAGGAAGTGTTGCTGCAATTGGTGCAGGTTTAGCTGCAATTGGTGCAGGTATTGGTATTGGTCAAATTGGTAAAGGTGCAGTAGAAGGTATTGCACGCCAACCAGAAGCTGCGAACGAAATTCGTTCAAATATGATTGTTGCTGCTGCATTCGTTGAGGCTGTTGCCTTATTTGCTGTGGTTGTTGCTCTATTGGGTAACAAATAATCACCAAAAAATTGTACAGACTCAATGCACAGGGCGGAGAGTCTGTACTTCTTTTATTTGAGATTAAGTAAAAATTAGAAAATTTTAGATATATGTTTTTTTTAGATATAAATCCATTGGTATTGCCAGATGTTGGCTTAGTATTTTGGAGTACTGTTGCTTTTGTAGTGTTACTTTTTGTTTTGGGTAAATTTGCTTGGAAACCAATAATGAAAGCCATTGACGAAAGAGAACAAGGTATTGAAGATGCTTTGTCAAAAGCGGAAAAAATGAAAGCGGAAATTACTCAAATGGCAAGTGAAAATGAAGCTTTATTACAAAAAGCTCGTGAAGAAAGAGCAACAATGGTTAAAGAAGCCAAAGAAACTGCTGATAAGATGGTTGCTGAAGCTAAAGACAAGGCAAAAGGTGAATATGACAGAATTGTTGCTGATGCACAAGCTGCTATTACACAACAAAAAAATGCTGCTTTAACTGAGGTTAAAAATCAGGTTGGTGCTTTAGTAATTGAAGTAAGCGAAAAAATTTTGAGAAGAGAATTAAGTAATAAAACAGAGCAAGAAAGTTATATTAAAGAACTTGCAAGCGGAGTAACATTAAATTAAAATAGTTTCTCGTTGCTCGTTTCTGGTTGTTAAAACCATATTTAAACGAGGCTTAACGAGAAACAAGAAACGTTCTTATGCCCAATCCACGTTTAGCACATAGATACGCAAAAAGTATAATTGATTTAGCTTTAGAAAAAGGTCAGTTGGAACTTGTGTATGCAGATATGAAGTTTTTGCAAGCTGCCTGTAAAAGCAGTAAAGAATTGGTTACTTTATTACAAAGCCCTGTTATTACTGCCGATAAAAAGAATGCAGTTTTAGCTGCTATCACAGCAGGTAAAGTAACTGAAATAACTACCGCTTTTAATAAATTATTGGTTAAAAAGGGAAGGGAATTTGAATTGCCGGAAATAGTTGAAGCATATATTGAACAATACAACACCATTAAAGGTATTCATAAAGTAAAACTAACAACCGCAGTTGAAATAAGTGAAGAATTAAAGAAGTCTATTACTGAAAAAGCTGCTAAAGAATCTGGAGTTGCAAGTGTGGAATTAGAAACAAAAGTTGATGCCGATTTGATTGGTGGTTTTGTATTAGAATTTGATAACAATCTTGTTGACTCAAGCGTAGCAAGAGAGTTAAGGGACATTAAAAAGCAATTTAGCAAGAACTTGTATGTTCCTGCTGTTAAATAAAATAAAAGTCAAAAATTAAAAATCAAAAACTAAACCTTTTTGGTTATCACTTTTGGCTTAATTAATAATTTATAATTAATAATTGATTGTATGGCAGACATTAAACCTGATGAAATATCAGCAATTTTAAGACAGCAATTGGGCAACGTAAGTGTTGGTGCTGAACTTGAAGAAGTAGGAACTGTATTGCAAGTGGGCGACGGTATTGCTCGTGTATATGGATTAAACAATGTGGGCAGTGGTGAACTAGTTGAGTTTGAAAATGGCACTCGTGCTATTGCATTGAACCTTGAAGAAGACAATGTGGGTGTGGTATTGCTAGGTAGCAGTGAAGGCATTAAAGAAGGTGCTAAAGTAAAACGCACTGGACAAATTGCTTCTATCAAAGTAGGTG
>JANYEP010000119.1 GCA_025363075.1 Chitinophagaceae bacterium
TATCTGCACAAAGAGTTTTTAGAATTATTAGAAAAAACCGATGACATTTATCATCTTAATAAGGTGAAAAAGAAGAAGGGGAAAGGGAAGAAGAAATAGGAACGGTAGTTTTATATTGACAATATTTTTTTATATAAATGAAGATACCAATCACAATTATAGCAGTACTTTCAATACTCTTTTCTTTTCAAAATTTTGCATACTCGCAAAATATAAATCCCACTTTAAAAACATCTATTGCAAAAAAAAATCAAAGCGACAGTGTTGATTTAAACATATTAGTAATTAAACTTTTGAGGTGGCACAATACAGACAAAAATTCTGACTTTGAACCATTACTAAAAAATTCAACAGACACGGTATATACAGAAATTGATTGGCAAATTCATAAAAAAAGATTCGTAGATCTTGCAAAAACAAACTTCTTTTCAAAAGCCTTTTTAGACAATTATCAAAAAATTGCTCTACATCTCGACAAAGAGCTTAAACAGAATAAAATAAAGTATATCGTTGGAGATTTACCACCATATGAACATTCCAATGAATGGTGTAACTGCCAAGATTTCCCAAGTAATTTTTGGACACGTTTAAAAATTGTTGCATTGAAAATTGATAATAATTCTGCAACTTTCAAATGGACTTGGGGTAATAATTTTTTCTACTCAGTTAAAGCCAAGAAAGAAAATAATGTTTGGAAAATTGCTGAATTGGAAAAATTTAATATAGAAAACTTTATCTGGTAGATTAACGAAGTCAATGTCATAAACAACATAAACTTTTCATTATTCCCCCTTAAATATTTTCACAACTTCTCTCTCACCATTTCCTTCTACTAAAACATAAAACATTCCTTTGTTTAGTTTAGAAATGTTGATTGTTTGTGTTGCTCCTTTTTCAATATTGATTGTTGATTGCAGCATTTCAATTCCTAATACATTGTAAATTTTCACAGTACCTTTTACAGCTACACTTTGTGAATTTATATTGATAAAATCTTTTGCATTGGTTGGATAAATATTGATGTTGTTTTTTTCTTTTCTTGTTAAATTAATAATAGAAGAAATTGTCTCTGTTCCATCTTTTTCAATAGACTTCAATCTATAGAAACCACTAAGCAATGGACTTTCATCAATGAACTGATATGTTTGGGTATTGGATGAATTGCCTTTACTATCAACTTTTCCAATCGTCTCAAAACTATTTCCATCCTTGCTTCTTTCAACAAAAAAATAACTCACATTAAATTCTGATGTGGTTATCCAACTTAATTTATTGTTTGTTTTTTCAGTACTAACGTAAAACTCTTTCAACTTAATTGGCAGAGTGGTAGGATACAAACAACTTGTTGCAGCAGCAGGAATAGTTAATCCATTACCTGACATTCCAACTGCAAAATTTTTAGTATCCGGTGTACCATAATATTCAATACCAATATAGTAAGGAAAAGCGGCTTTGCCAGTAGCATCAATGGTTACAAAGTAAGCATACGTGCCACTTGGGTAATCTGGAGTTACACAATACCTGCCATTATATTTATCCAAATTACCACCATTTGCTGCAAGCCATTCATAGTCTTCACAATAAGTTCCTATAGGATAAGTAGTACTAACAGCTGGTCCAGTTTGTGAAGCAGCAACACTATATGGAAGCGTTGTTCTTGCAGTAATATTCCTTAAGCTATAGCCAGTTTTCATTCTTGCAACTGCACTTGAAGCATTTGTTGCAACACTGTAACCATAAGGGCCATAAATAGGATAACCATCAAAGGCAAAACCAACCAATGGCGAGTGAATTGTTGTTGCAGTATTCTTATACAAACGAAATGGTGTAGTGTGTGTATGGTATGCACCTTGTTGTTGTGGATGAGCTCCAAAAGCAGTGTCTAAAACAAAGCCTTCTGACTTGCCAACCTCTACATTCCACACTTTAGAACCGTTATTTGTATTGGTGCTTCCGTTCCAAGAATTAGCATTGCTTAAGCCATAAATAGGAACACCGTTTAGCAATAAACCAATAGGACCTTCCTTTGGAGAAATGGTTTTAGTGCCTGCTACCACTGGGTTTCGTGGAAAACGATATGTATAATTTTGTGCAGAACAATAGCCAGGATTTAAGTATTTACCCATATTGGTTGTTAAGCCTTGGCTGCGTGTCCACACAGTGTCTGTAGTGTAACACATTTTTAAAACGTCAGCAGAATCTGTTGATGTTGTAAAAGTGTAAACTGGTGTTTGTGCTGTGCCTGTTTGTGCATAGTAAGTAGCTTTTTGTCCATTGGCATTTAACATCCACTTATTAATTATAGCTTGTGAATTTGCCAATATTGGACATAGCATTACCAGTAAAATAATCCTTTTCATAACTTGTTTTTAATATTGGTTGGGTTGAAATTTTTTGTTTTGTAGAAACTCTTCGTCTGTTAATGTTCTTAAAAATGCAATGATGTTTATTTTATCATTTTCGCTTAAAACCATTTTGTTTTTAAGTTGATGAGATAGCGTTGGCGATTGATAAACACTTTCGGTATAATGAAACAATACCATCTGCAAACTTTTAAACCTTCCATCGTGCATATATGGATATGAAAGCTCAACATTTCGTAATGATGGCACTTTGAATTTTAATGAATCTTCAGCTTTTTTTGTAATTTTTATCCTACCTCCATCGTTTAAAAATTTGTCTGGCTCTAAGCCATTATTTTCAAATTCATTATTGGTAAATAATGGCTCTTTATGGCAGCTTGCACAATTAGTTTTAAATAGTTCGTAGCCCTTTGCTTCATATTCATTAAAAGAAATATTTGCCTCTTTACGCATCACTTTATCGTACTTGCTATTGGCACTTACAAGCGTAAGCATAAACTGCGAAATTGATTTCAAAGTGTGTTCTCCTGTTATCAAACTATCGTTGAAAGCAGCATAAAAGAGCTTGCGATATTTTTTTGATTGTTGTAGCTTAAATACAACATTGGCAATGGTTTCATCCATTTCATCGTGATTAGAAATTGGAGCTAATGCTTGCATATCCAAATGATGAACAGCACCATCCCACATAAAAATTTTGCTCCAAGCAAGGTTGGCTAACGATGGTGCATTTCTGGTTCCAATTCGATTTTCAATACCGTGGCTTAAATCGTGGTCAGTATGTGTAAAAGCGGTGTAAGATAAATGACAACTGCTGCAAGAAATGGTATTGTCTTTTGAAAGAATAGGGTCATAGAAAAGTGTTTTACCCAGCTCAACTTTCTCTTTGCTCAATGGATTATTTGTAAAATCATAAACTGGTTGAGGAAAATTTTTAGGTATATAAAACAACTCGTCATTGATGCTTTTAAATGCAACAGCAAATGTTATTAAGCATAATATCACAAAGAGTTTTTTCATTTAATAATAAACATTTTTGTAGCTTGTTTAGCCAGTTCAACCGCTTGTTTACTTGGTGTCATTATTGCATTTGTATTGGCTAAATTTATTTGCGATAAAAATTTATTGACATCAACCAAAACAGTTGCTGTTGTTATGTTTGATAATGAGAGTTGTATAGTTTGCAAACAATTATATGGAGCAGCAAATCCACCTAAATGAAATTCAAAAACACTGTTTCTTGTATTGCATAAGTTGCTTGTGCCTTCAAGTTTAAAATTGATATACCCACTATGCCAAGTCCAGTACATTCCTTTTGTTGGGTCAAGCTCCCCTCCTAACACACCTTTAACATTTGTAATACTATCAATTCCCAAATTGAATTTTATGCTATTAAATTTTGTACCAAAAGGCTTGTTAATATTGATGTATAGGGTTTTGCTGTTGCTGGCATCTACTAAGTGATAACTATTCTTTTCTGCAAAAACAAGCTTATTGTTATTATAAAATTTGATGGAAGATATATAGAATTTCAGTTTACTAAATCGAACACTATCGTTGTTATCAATATGGTAAAATGAATCGTTCAACACCAGCACTTGATTATTAAATATTGGCTCAAAATTTAATTGAAAGCTTTTGCTGTCTTGAGCTTGCAACATTTTTGAGCTAAAAATTAATGCTATGAATAGCAGTGCTTTTTTAAATATGTAAATGCTTCTTTCCATTTTTAAATTTAGACGAATATACTTTCTCAAACCCACTGCTGATTATAAAATAATTTAAAATTATTGCATCTTTCAAAATTGTTTGCCAATACTCGATATTCAATTAGAACGATATATTTGCAGCTTATGGCAACTGAAAATAATTTACAAGCAATAATTGCTCACGCAAAAGAATATGGTTTTGTTTTTCAAAGTAGTGAAATTTATGATGGACTGAGTGCAGTGTATGATTACGGTCCTTGGGGTAGTGAATTGAAAAAAAATATCAGAGATTTTTGGTGGAAATCAATGACACAAATGAATGAAAATATTGTGGGTATTGATGCTGCCATTTTTATGCACCCAACTACTTGGAAAGCAAGTGGGCACGTTGATAATTTTAGCGACCCAATGATTGATAATAAGGATAGTAAGAAACGCTATCGTGTTGATCATTTGATTGAAGGATTTGCTGATACATTAAAAGAAAAAGGCAAAGCAGATGAGGCTGATGGCTTATTGGCTTCAATGGATAAATTTTTAACTGCTGATGACTTTATTGGATTGAAGAAAATGATTGATGAAAATAAGATTCCTTGCAGCGTTAGTGGTACTTGCAATTGGACAGATATTCGCCAGTTTAACCTAATGTTTAAAACAGAATTTGGTGCTGTTGCTGCTGATAATCCTGATGATAATATGGTTTACCTAAGACCAGAAACTGCTCAAGGAATTTTTGTGAATTTTTTAAATGTGCAAAAATCTGCACGTATGAAAGTGCCTTTTGGTATAGCTCAAACTGGTAAAGCGTTTCGTAACGAAATAGTTGCCCGTCAATTCATTTTTAGAATGAGGGAATTTGAACAAATGGAAATGCAATTTTTTGTTCGCCCAGGCACAGAAGGTGAATGGTATAAAACTTGGAAAGAAGAACGATTAAAATGGCACTTAAGTTTAGGAATTAGTGCGGATAAATACCGTTTTCACGACCACGCTAAACTTGCACACTATGCTAAAGAAGCTTGTGATATTGAATATGAATTTCCAATAGGTTTTAAAGAGGTTGAAGGTATTCACAGTCGTAGCGATTTTGATTTAAAACAACATCAAGAATATAGCAAAAAGAAGCAACAATATTTTGATGCAGATATTGACCCAACTACAGGAAAACCTTATGGCAACTACATTCCATTTGTTATTGAAACCTCAATAGGTTTAGATAGAATGTTTTTATTGATACTAAGCAATTCTTATCAAGAGCAAACTTTAACTAAAGAAGATGGTTCAACAGATATTAGAACAGTATTAAATATTCCTGCAAAATTGGCTCCTAATAAATTGGCTATTTTGCCATTGATGAAAAAAGAGGGGCTAACCGAAATTGGAAAGAAACTTTTAGAAGAATGTAAATCTTCTTTTAAATGTTTTTATGAAGATAAAGATGCTATTGGAAAACGTTACAGACGCCAAGATGCAATAGGCACACCATTTTGCGTAACAATTGATTTTCAAACTCAGGAAGATAATACTGTAACTATTCGCCACAGAGATAGTATGACACAAGAAAGAATTCCAATGAGTGAAGTAAAGAATTTGGTGTTGAATGCCATACTATAATTTCTGATTTTTAATTTCTAACTTAAATGAAAGGTTTGTGTTGCACAGACCTTTTATTTTTAATAATATTTCGTATTAAAAAAATTTCATTTCTGTTAATTTTATTGGTTTCGTTTACAATTGCATTTACCCAAAAGGTAGATACTATTGTAAACAAAGATGCCTATGTCTCCTACTACAGTTATGCTGTTAAAAACCCTTTGTACGTTGTGTATCATTTGTATGAAGGTGGTGGAGATTGCAGTAGGAAAGGAATGAATTTTATTGCAGATAGTGGCACTGCAACCAGTGCAGATTATACCAGGCAAGGATTTGATAAAGGACATTTGGCCGATGCAAAAGATTTTGCTTACGACTGTGATAAAGAACTTGCAACATTTAGTTATTACAATTGCTTGCCACAAACCCCAAGATTAAACAGAGGCATTTGGAAAAGTTGGGAAACTAAAATCAGAAAAGAGAGCCAATATTTTCATTTAAAAGTTATTTGTGGGGGAATTTTTTCTGACTCTACTTTTATTGGCAATGGTGTTGGTGTACCTACTTTTTGTTGGAAAATAGTGATTGATGAAGACGACAATACTTTACTGCATTGTATGATTTACCCCAATGATAATAGCGATACTTATCATGATATTAGTTTGGATGAACTTAAAAATCAATTGGGCTATTTACTTAGTTATTGATTAGGCGACAAATAAAAAAGCCCCAAAAAATTTGGGGCTTTTTTATTTTATACAAGAAATTGTTATTCTGCTTCTTTCCTTTTTTCCATTCTTTGTTTCATTTTTGCTTCTTGGTATTGCATTACTTTTTCAGCTAATTTTTCATCTTTCAATTCTCTTGCTAAATTGGTTTTTAATACATCTCTTAAATCTTTCATTTTAGATGCTTTCTCGTCTGTAGCAATATTAGCTTGCATTACTTCACGCATCTGTGGCATCATTTCCCTTTGAAGTTTAACTACAGTTGTTGCCTGAGCATCTGTCAATTTTAAATCTTCTTTTAATTGAGCTTTTTGTTTTTCCAGCATACCACTACGATCAAATTGTTTGCCACCTCCACTTTCAGGCATTGCTTTTTCGGTAGATTGTGCATTTACAGTTGTTGTTGCAACAAATGCAATACTTAATGCTAATAATAATTTTTTCATTTTTGTTTTTGTTTAGGTGATAAAAATATAACGAAGCAATAGAGTAACCAAATTTTAAATAGTTTAATTTGAATAGATGTTAAAAATGTTATCGCAATCTTAAAATCATTAATTCATAAATCTTACTATCAACTCATACATTTGCCCACTTAAAAAATTATTATGAATAAAGGACCAGTTTCAAATTTTATACAACACCATTATCGCCATTTTAATGCAGCAGCTTTAATGGATGCTGCAAAAGGTTACGAAACACATTTATTAGAAGGTGGTAAAATGATGGTAACCCTTGCTGGTGCTATGAGTACAGCAGAATTGGGAATAAGTTTTGCCGAAATGATTCGCCAGGGAAAAGTAGATATCATCAGTTGCACTGGTGCGAATTTAGAGGAAGATGTTATGAATTTGGTTGCACACTCTCATTACAAAAGAGTTCCAAACTACAGAGATTTAACACCACAGGATGAGTGGGATTTATTAGAGAATCATTACAATCGTGTAACAGATACTTGCATTCCAGAAGAAGAAGCATTTCGCAGATTACAAAAGCATTTGGTAAAGCAATGGAAAGATGCTGCTGCTGCTGGCGAAAGATATTTTCCACACGAATTTTTATACAAAACAGTTTTAAGTGGCGAGTTGGAACAGTATTATGAAATTGATAAAAAAGATAGCTGGATAGTTGCTGCTGCTGAAAAAAATATTCCAATTGTTTGTCCAGGTTGGGAAGACAGCACAACAGGAAACATTTTTGCGAGCTATGTTATTAAGGGAGAATTAAAAGCTGATCTTGTGAAAAGTGGTATTGAATATATGGTTTGGTTAACAGAATGGTATAGAGCAAACAGTGCTGGAAAAGGCGTTGGATTTTTTCAGATTGGTGGTGGTATTGCTGGCGATTTTCCAATTTGTGTAGTGCCAATGATGTATCAAGATTTAGAGTGGCACGATGTCCCTTTCTGGAGTTATTTCTGCCAGATTTCAGATTCAACAACAAGTTATGGTTCTTACAGTGGTGCAGTTCCTAATGAAAAAATTACCTGGGGGAAATTGGATATTAATACACCAAAATTTATTGTAGAAAGTGATGCAACAATTGTTGCTCCATTAATTTTTGCTTGGGTGTTGGGTTGGTAGAATTAAATTATCTATTGAAAAATATAAAAATGAAAAAAATATCTCTCATACTAATTGCAATGTTTGCAATGGTCGTTTTATCAAATGCCCAAACAACAAGTGTTGTAGGCAAATGGAAGGCAGTGAGTTTCGATATGGCAGGAATGATGAAAATTGATTTGAAAACAGGCAAAACAACAAATTTGCTAAATCTGGATAGCCTTTTCAAAAATGATGCAGACCCTAAAACGTCGAAGCAAATGATTGAATTTGTTTTTGAAATGATGACAGAAAAAATGCAACGTGTTAATGAAGAATATTTACCCAATGGAAAATATTTTGAAATTAATACTAAAGAAAACTCTAAGCAAGAATCAACTTATTCTTATAATACACAAAAAAAGACTGTAACGCTTACAAACGTGCTTACAAAAAAAGTTACTGTATTAAATATTGAGTTTACAACTACAGGTTTTATTGCATCATTCGAATTGAGCAATAGTTCGCCAAACTCAAAGAAAGGAACTGGGAAAATTGTTTATGAAAAAGCAAATTAAATGACTACAAAAGTTGAACAATTATATTTAGAGGCAGAAGCAGATATTAGAAATAATAACTATCACGAAGCATTTGAAAAATACGAAACTATTTTGTATGAAGAACCAGGCTATGCACCTGCACACAATAGTATGGGCTGGATTTATAAAACACAGTTTGATAATTATGCAAAAGCCGAAAATCATTTTAGGGCTTCAATGCAAGCTGATCCTTTATATCCTCATCCATATTTTCACTTGTCAACAATCTATTTCGATTTAGATAAATTTGATTTATTGAAAGCACATTTGGAAAAATGTTTAACCGTTGCAACTGTTGAAAAAGCCTGGATTCATTACAGGTTTGGAATGATTGAAGAAACTTTATGCAAGTATGATGATGCTATTAAACATTATCAAAAAGCAATTCTTAATTCATTTAACAACGAAAAAATAACAGATTACAAAGCAGATATTGAAAGGTGCAAAACAAAATTAGAACTGAGTCAATAAGCTTATTTTTATAATGCCTGATAAATTTTATCAGGCATTATTATTTATAGTCCCTCATAAATAATGGCTGCCCCCTGCCCTACTCCTATACACATTGTAGCTAAACCATATTTACTTTTTGTTCTTTTCATTTCGTGCAAAAGTGTTGTAGAAATTCTTGAACCACTTGCACCTAATGGATGTCCAATAGCAATACTGCCACCATTTACATTGATTTTTGTAGCATCTAAATTCAAATCTTTTATGCAAGCTAAAGATTGAGAAGCAAAAGCTTCGTTTAGTTCTATCAAGTTTAAATCATTTGCTGTAATACCTGCACGTTGCAATGCTTTTTGTGTAGCAGGAACAGGCCCAACACCCATTATGGATGGCTCAACACCAGCAACAGCAATACTTTTAACCATTGCTATTGGTTGCAGATTAAACAACTTCACAGCTTCTTCACTGGCTAATAACAATGCTGATGCACCATCATTAATGCCACTGCTGTTGCCAGCAGTAACAGTTCCATCTTTTATAAATGCAGGTTTTAATGCTGCCAGTTTTTCAATTGTTGTGGCTCGTGGATGTTCGTCTTGTGTAAATAAAACTGTTTGTTTATTTTCTATAATTTCAACAGGAATAATTTCATCGTTCCACTTATTTTCTGCTAATGCCTTAAAGTATTTTTCCTGACTATTCAATGAAAAAACGTCTTGTGCTTCACGGCTAATATTCCATTGTTTGGCAACATTTTCAGCAGTTTCGCCCATTGTAAATGGATGATATAAATCGCTCAAATTTTTATTGATAAAACGCCAACCCATTGTGGTATCAAATGTTTCAATTTTTCTGCTAAAAGCACCATCACTTTTTGCAGTTACAAAAGGTGCACGAGTCATACTTTCTACGCCACAAGCTATATACAGCAAGCCTTCACCACACATTATAGCACGAGCAGCATCCATAATACTTTGTAATCCACTTGCACATAAACGATTCACAGTATTACCACCAACTGTTACTGGTAAACCAGCAAGTAAGGCTGCCATTCTTGCAACATTTCTATTGTCTTCTCCTGCTTGGTTTGCAGCTCCAGCAATTACATCTTCAATAACATTGATATCAATATTTTCATTTCGTGCAATTAATGCTTTGATAGCTACAGCCAACAAATCATCTGGTCTTGTATTGCTTAATTTTCCTCCATATTTTCCTATTGGAGTTCTTACTGCATCTATGATATAACAAGGTTTCATTCTATTTAAGGTTTACGATTTCAATTACTAAATACTGACTACTATTTAAAGTCTAAAATTCATTGCAAGTGTTAGCCTATCATCTGATGTTTTTAAATCTGGTCTCCAACCCACGGTTGGTGTTGTAATCCAGCCATCAGGAGAAGTTGTTCCACCGTGACCTGCAAAATATGGAACATTTGAATTTCTATGCGAATACTCAAATCTAAAAGTCATAAAATCGTTTGGCATTATATCAAATGTTGCTGTTTGCTGATACACTACTAAATTCCTTTTAGGGTCGTTTGCAATAGCATCTGTAAAATCATTTGGCGTTACTGGCGACGGTGTGAAAGCTGCATATAATCCAGGGTTTTTAACTACATCACTTCTAAATGTAAAAGCAATTTTATTTTGGTTAAACCATAAACGATTGCTTAATGCACAGCCTAATAAATATTGTTCTGAAGCTTTTATTCCTGCACCATTTTGAAAACCATAATGATTATTTAAAGAGAAAGCAGCCTGCGAAATTCCTTTAGATTTTGGATGATTGATATAACGTTTCACAATACTATTATCGTGGTGAAATCTTGTTGAACCTTGCCTATCATCTTTACCTAAATAAAAATTTGCAACCAATTGCAAGTTCTCGTTTGGACGATAATAAGTTGAACTTCCAAAGCCAATCATCTTATTCCAACTATTATAAGATTGCCATCCATTCAACAACCAAATTTCTGTCTTTAATTTTTTTGATGGAAACATTTGCACCCTTGCACCAGAAAAATAAAATGGCGTTGCTTCGCAAATCATAGAACGTTGATAGCACCAATTTTCTTGAGTTACATAACTTTCTAAACCAATGTAGCTCATAAAAACTCCCATCTCTACATTGATGCCATACCATTTATTAAAATGATATCCTGCAGCACCTTCACGAAACATTTTTAAATTATCCTTGCCTGTATTTCTACCTCTGTTCACTGTGGCATCTTGATCCTGAACAATGTTTAACATATTACCCGTTTGCAACCAAACCCTACCAATAATATTTTTATAATTTGTTTCAATACCAATGCTGGCAAGGTTTAGCGTAAATTCATTACTACGTCCAATGGTAGAAGAAATAGTATGCGTGTTATCAATTGGACTGCTAAAATCGTAGTTAAAATAGCTATCCAGATAAGCCATTCCTGTTAAGATAGTTTCCTTAGTGTCTTTATCAGTAAAGGTTAAGGGATAAGTTTTTTGTCTGTTTTGTCCGTTAATCCAGCTTAAATCCATTCCATCAAAAGGAATTTTTGGTGTGGTATCTTGTTGAGCAATTGATGCAGATGATAGAAGTATTAAAACAAAGGAAAAAGCATTTTTCATTTGGCAAAAGTATTGGTAGCAATGTAAACTACACAAACAAATCCTGATACAAAGTAGCACCAGCAACAACACTATATTTCGATAAATCTATAATACCCTCTTTTGCTAAAACATCCTCATCAATAAAAGTATTGCCAGTATATTCAAGATTGGTTTTGCTTAAAATAAAATAAGCAGTATCTGCTAAAATATCTGTTGTTCTGCTCATATTAGCCAGCATTTCTCCACCCAATAAATTTCTTACAGCAGCAGTATCTATAGTAGTTTTAGGCCACAAAGCATTGCTGGCAATACCATCTTTTTTAAACTCAGCGGCCCAAGCAAGAGCCATCATACTCATATTAAATTTACTCATTGTATATGCAATATGTGGACTCATCCATTTATCAATTAAATTAATGGGAGGAGATAATGTAAGTATGTGTGCATTGCTGCTTTTTTGCAGGTGTGGCAAACAAGCTTGTGCCATTAAAAAAGTGCCACGCACATTAATATCGTGCATTAAATCGAAACGTTTTGGTTCTGTTTGTAAAGTGCCAGTTAGTTGAATAGCAGATGCGTTATTAATTAACACATCAATACCACCAAAAGTTTCAACAGCTTTATCAACTGCTGCTTTAATTTGCTCTTCGTTTCTAATATCAAGTTGCACAGCCAAAGCCTTGCCACCAGCAGCTTCTATTTCTTTTGC
>JANYEP010000122.1 GCA_025363075.1 Chitinophagaceae bacterium
AGTAGGAACAGTAACACCAAGTGTATCAATTAGTACAGTATCATCTGATACTATTTGTAACGGAAGTGCTACTACATTTACTGCAAGCAGCACAAATGGCGGAACATCTCCAAGTTTTGAGTGGTTTAAAAATGGTCAAAGCCAGGGAACAGGTAATGGAACTATCACTTTTGGAGCAAATACTTTAAGCACTGGTACCAATAGTTTCAGTTGTGTAATGACAGCAAATAATACTTGTCAAACTACATCATCTGTTAATAGCACTCCAGTTGTAATATATGTAAAACAAAGTCCATTGATAGGCGTATCAACTTTAGGTTTATCAACTTTGTGTGGAGTAGGTAGTACTACCACAGCCTATAATAGCAACACCAATGGTGGTGGTGTTTGGAGCAGTAAAGGCACAGCAGTATCTTTAACCACATCAGGTGGAGCTGTAGGCAATGTTACAGCAACTGTAACAAGTGGTGTAGATACTTTGACTTATACCAAAACAGTCAGCAATGGTTGTGTTGCTAAAGCTACTGTAGCAATAGCAGTTACTACTGTAGCTACACCAGCAACTATTGTTAGCGATAAAGACACGATTTGCCCAGGAGGAACTGCAAACTTAACTGGTCCTACAGGTGGTACTTGGTCAACAGCAGCAACAAGTATTGCAACAGTAAATGCAACAACAGGTGTAGTAACAGCCAGTAGTACAGGTGGTGTAGGAAATGCAATTATCTTTTACAATGTGGTAAGTGGTACTTGTAGTTCAAAATCAAGCTATGTGATAAAAGTGAGTGCTAAACCAGCAACACCTGCAATTTCTTATGCAGTTAATAAATATTATCAAGCAGGAGCAGGAGGAGCGTATTGTATAGGAGATACCTTTACAGTAATAGCAAAAGTTTCTGGTACATTAGTAAGTGGTAATTGGGTATCATCAAACACAGCTATTGCAACAATAGGTGCAACAAGTGGTTTAATGTCAATTGTAGGTACTGGTGGTGGGGCATCGGCCACTATTACATTCACATATACATCGCCTGTAGGTTGCACAAGTAGTAGAGCTATACCTGGTGTTAAAGCAGTGGTAGTTTGCCCTGCACATAGAGGTGGTGTAAGCAATGAAGTATTATTAACAAGTAGTAAAGACTTTACGCTTTATCCAAACCCTGCACGTTCAACAGTAAGTTTGCAAGTTGAAAAATTAGTAGGCTCTGGAACTATTGTTGTTACTGATTTGTATGGCAAGCAAGTAAAAATTCAAGCATTAAGTATGGGAACAAATACTATTGATATTTCAAACTTAGCAAAAGGATTTTACTTAGTAAGCACTATCACAGAACAAGGAAAAACTACTAAGAAATTAGTGGTGGAATAGAACCAAGTACGAGATTAGAAATACGAAGTACGAAAAACAAAACGCCTCGAAGCATTGCTTCGAGGCGTTTGCTTTTAAGAGGTAATACGACCTATTTTGCAAGTTCTTCCAACTATTGGAAGGGTTGTTCCAACAATTGGTAGGACTTCCCCATCAACTGGTAGGACTTTCCCAGTTACTGGATATTGATGCAAAACGATTCTGTATTGCTCCTCAACTGTTGGGCATTGTGGCAAAATGGTTTTGCGTTTTGTACAACTCCGTTTGCGTTGTTGCAAAACCATTTTGTACCGCTCCCCAATAGGTTTGTATTAATGCAAGACCATTTTGTATTGATCCCCAATGGTTGGGAATTGATACAAATATTTTAACCCACAGGCAACGCTTTTTTATTTTTATCCATCATAGTAATTGTACTACCTACCTTTAACACAAAATAAACTGGTTATGAAAAAAATTGTTACCCTAACTGTTTTAATGGCTGCACTTACTATTGCAAAAGCACAGTATGTAAACATACCAGACACATTGTTTAGAAATTATTTAATGACCAAATACCCAAGTTGTTTTAATGCTGCCAAGCAAATGGACACTACTTGTAGTGCTATTGTAAATGAGACTCAATTACTTTGTAGCCACGGAAATTTTAGTAGTATTGATGGTGTTCAGTATTTTAAGAGCTTGTTACGTTTAAACTGTAGTTATAATAATATGGATTCACTACCTATACTACCTGTAAATATTACTTTTTTAAATTGTTCGAATGACACAGGCATTATATCATTACCATCTTTGCCAAATGATATTGATACAATTTTTTGTTTTAAAAATCAATTGACTTTTTTACCAGTTTTGCCAAATAATCTAAAATTTCTTAATTGTAGTTCAAACCCTCTTGGTAATTTACCAGTTTTACCAAATTCGTTAAAGTGTTTGATATGTAATGAAAATAATTTAAATAGTTTACCAACATTGCCAATAAACCTAAATGCTTTAAGCTGTAGAAATAACAATGTAGATAGTTTACCAGCTTTACCAAGTTCAATCACAATCTTACAATGTGGCAACAATCCAATTTCATATCTACCACAATTACCTGATTCGTTAGATTATATAGAAATTAGTTTTTGTCCTAATCTGACACCGAATTCAATCAATATTCCTCACAACGTAACTTTCTTTGATTGCTCATATTGTGGTTTCGATAGTTTACCAAAACTACCTTCATCATTATCTACATTATTTTGTACGAATAACAATATTTCTTTTTTGCCAACTACATTACCGCCCAATCTTTCTTATTTAAATTTCATGAGTAATCATATTTCAGTAATACCAACTTTGCCAACTACTCTAACTGTTTTATTTTGTGATTATAATAGTCATATTATACAATTACCTACATTGCCAGATGGCTTAGAAGATTTATCTTGCTCGAATAATTATCATATTCTACAACTACCAACTCTGCCCGATAATTTATTAGCCTTAAGTTGTTATACTACGCCAATAACGTGTCTGCCAAAACTGCCTTCTACACTCGAGAGTTTGTCTATATCTTCATACAACATAAAATGTATCCCTAATCATCCTGCTAATTGTTTGATATATGATTATAATCTCTATAACCAATTCCTATCTCAAATTGAACCTCCCATCTGCAATGCCACCAACAATCCCAATCAATGCGAAGCATATCCCACAGTTGTTGGCAAAATGTTTTATGATAATAATAGCAATGGTGTAAAAGATGCCAATGAGCCTTATAAGATTTTTGGGAAAGTAAGTTTATCAAGCGGCGATTATGGCTTTACAGATGCCAATGGCAACTATGCTATCACTGCACCCGATACAGGCTCTTATACCATTCAATTTGAAGCACCCACTTTCTACAATGCAGTGCCAGCAGCAAATTCAATAAGTTTTTACAGATACGATTCCACTATTTTTTTACCAGACATTGCCTTGCAACCCAACACTGTTAAAGATAGTTTGGCTATTGTGGCAACACCTTTATTGTGGGCAGCACGTCCAGGTTTTCCATTGCCCTATTTTGTGGGCTATGCCAATGCAGGCACCACAACAGTTTCGCCCAATATCAGGTTACAATTCGATAACAATAATTTGATTTATGATAGTTGCAGCAATCCATTGGCAACTGTGAGTGCCGATAGTTTAAACCTGCTTTATACCAATATGCCAGCAGGACAATTGGGTTATCATATAGGTTATTTCAGGGTAAAATCTACAGCAAACTTGGGCGATACTATTAAAGCAAATGCAAGCATCAGTTGCCCAACAACCAGTGCTGTTAGCTATGTGCATTATTCCATTATTACTGGCAGTTTCGACCCCAATGAAAAAGATGCAACGCCTACACTAACGCCTGCACAAGTGGCAAAGGGTAAGGCAATAGACTATACTATTCATTTTCAAAACACAGGAAACGATACTGCATTTAATATTGTAGTGGCAGATAGTTTGAGCAATTTATTGCAAACAAATTCTTTGGAAATAATTAGTGCATCGCACAAATGTAAAGCCAATGTAAAAAATGGTGTTGTCTATTTCGAGTTCTTAAACATTAAACTGCCCGACAGTGGTAAAAGCAAACTAAAAAGTGAAGGTTTTGTAAGGTTTACAGTTAAGCCAAAAACAAACCTCACTGTTGGAACAAATATTTACAATACTGCCTATATCTATTTTGATTATAACAAAGCCGTTGTAACCAATACTGCTGTTACAAAAATTCAGAACCCTATAGTAACACCACTTAAATTTACGAAG
>JANYEP010000184.1 GCA_025363075.1 Chitinophagaceae bacterium
CTACAAGTTATGCCTGGGATTTTGGTGATGGAACAACTTCGATTTTGCAAACACCTACAAAAATTTATGCAACTCAAGGAACTTACATAGTTAAATTGGTTGTTACAAATGCAAGTGGTTGTATAGATTCTACTTCACAAACAATCTCATTAATTCCTAAACCTGTTGCAGTATTTACTGTAAATGGTACAAGCCAATGTGTAGGAAATAGTTTTGCATTTACAGATGCTTCTACAAGTTTAACAACACCATCTTATTACTTCTGGGACTTTGGTGATGGAACAACTTCATTATTGCAAAACCCAACAAAAAGTTATAGTGCTGCTGGTACATATAAAGTACTTTTATATGTTACCAATGCCAATGGCTGTAAGGATAGCGTAAGCAAAACAGTTAGTTTGCTTCTTAAACCAACAGCATCTTTTACAACTCCATTTAATAGTGGTTGTAGTGTAAACAACACTTTGGCATTTACAAATACATCAACAAATGCTGCAACATATTCTTGGGATTTTGGTGATGGCACAACTTCTATTTTAACAAGCCCTACAAAAACATATACTGTTCAAGGAACATATATAGTGAAAATGGTTGCAACAAATGCAAATGGTTGTAAAGACAGCTCAACACAAACCATTACGTTGATGTCAAAACCAACAGCAGCCTTTATTTCAAACGGTACAGCACTTTGTGCTGGTAGTAATTTTGTATTCACAAATACATCAACTAATTTACAAACTCCAAGTTACTACTATTGGGATTTTGGTGATGGAACTTTCTCTTTACAACAAAATGTAACCAAGGCATATACTGCTGGAACTTACAAAGTGCTTTTATATGTTACCAATACAAATGGTTGCAAAGACAGTGTAAGCAAAACAGTTACTATTACTGCAAAACCAACAGCTTCATTTAGCATTCCAAACTATAGCAGTTGCAGCAATGGCAATACTTTCAGCTTTACAAACACTTCAGTTGGTGCTGTAAGTTATACTTGGGATTTTGGTGATGCAACAGGCTCAACTTTACAAACGCCAACCAAAGCTTTTGCAACAACAGGAACATACATTATTACTTTAATAGCAACAAATGCAAGTGGCTGTAGCGATACACTAAAACAAACTATTACATTGATGCCAAAACCAACAGCAGCATACAATGCCAGCAGTGTTGGTGGTTGCTTAAATACTGTGTTCAACTTCACAGATGCATCAACAGGTTTATCTGCACCTTCATATTACTATTGGGATTTTGGTGATGGAACTTTCTCTTATTTGCAAAATCCTACTAAAGTATTTGCAACAACAGGAACATTTAAAGTATTGTTTTATGTAACGAATGCAAATGGTTGCAAGGATAGCATTAGTAAAATGTTTACAATTGTTTCAAAACCTACAGCATCATTTACAACTCCGTTTGGTAATGGTTGTAGCAATAACAATACTATCACACTTGTAAATAATTCTACTGGAGCTGTTAGTTATACCTGGGATTTTGGTGATGGAACAGGCTCTACCATACAATCTCCAACAAAAGTTTATGCAGCACAAGGAACATATACAATTAAACTTATTGTAACAAATGCAGGTGGTTGCAAGGATAGTGTTTCACAAACTATATCATTATTACCAAAACCAGTAGCAGCCTACAATGTAAGCAGCACAAATGCTTGCACAAATGCAGCATTTAGTTTTATTGATGCTTCTACAAGTTTATCAACACCATCTTACTACTATTGGGATTTTGGTGATGGAACTTTCTCTTTATTGCAAAATCCATATAAAGTATTTACTACAACAGGAACGTTTAAGGTTTTGTTGTATGTAACAAATGCAAATGGCTGTAAGGATAGCATTAGTAAAATGATAACTGTTGCTACTAAACCTAAAGCGTCATTCTCTACTCCAAATAGTAGTGGTTGCACAACAAACAATACTTTCAGTTTTGTAAATAGTTCAACAAATGCTACAAGTTTTGTTTGGGATTTTGGTGATGGATCTGGTTCTTACTTACAAAACCCAACTAAGGTTTATGCAGCACAAGGCACATACATAGTTTCATTAATTGCAATGAATGCAAATGGTTGTAGTGATACTTCAAAACAAACCATTACACTACTATCAACACCAACAGCAGCATTTACTGTAAGCAGTACTTCGCAATGTTTAACAAGTAATAGCTTCTCATTTGCAAATAGCTCAACCGGTAGCATTAGTAGTTTTGTCTGGGATTTTGGTGATGGCACAACATCAACTATTCTTAACCCTATAAAAACTTATGGAGCAACGGGAACTTACACTGTCAAATTAACTGTTACAAATACTAATAACTGCACCAGTGTTGCAACACAAGTTATTACTGTGGTTGGCAAACCAAGTGTTAGCTTCAATATTAATAGCTCTGTTCAATGTTTATATGGTAACGTATTCACGTTTACAAATACATCGCCTAATCAAGCAGGAGTTTCATATTTCTGGAACTTTGGTGATGGCATTTTATCAACTCAAAATCCTATCTCAAAAAGTTATGCTTTTGTAGGAACTTATTCTGTAACATTAATTGCTACAAATGGAAATGGCTGTGTCGATAGTATTGTTAAAACGGTTACAGTTATTGGCAAACCAACACCATCATTTACTGCAAGTGGTAGCAATCAATGTGCAAATAATGTTATTACTTTTACAAACACTACTGCTCTTGCAAGTGCCAATTTTATTTGGAAATTTGGTGATGGTACTTCAACAAACACAACAAGCCCTACCCACAGTTATGCAAGCTCTGGTCTTTATACAGTAACATTAATTGCATCTATTTCTAATGGTTGCACAGATAGTGTTTCTCAACAAATCTATGTGATTGCAAAACCAGTTGCATCGTTTACTGCTCAAGCAAATAATCTATGTAGTGGTTCAAATATTATAAATTTCACGAACACTTCTACAGGTAATATTAGCAGCTATTTATGGACATTTAGTGATGGAACTATTTCTACAGACTTCAATCCTATTAAGACTTTCACAACTGCTGGAACGTATTCAGCTAAGTTATTAATTGTTTCAAATAGTGGTTGTAGAGATAGCGTTACACAGTCGTTTACCGTGTTGCAAAAAACTGCTGCCTCATTTAGTTTAAATAGCTTAACACAATGTATAAATAATAACAGTTTCACATTTACTAGCACATCAACTACAGGACTAAACAGTTTAACATATCAATGGGATTTGGGCGATGGCACGTCAGCCTCCACCTCTACCGTAACCAAATCCTATCTTTTGCCTGGAACTTATAATGTCAAATTAGTTATAACAAACAATACTGCTGGTTGTAGAGATAGTGTTTATGCATCAGTTTCTGTTCGTCCACAACCAACTGCGGGTTTCTCAGGTTCTGGAACAATTTGTAGTGGAAACAGTTTTGTAATTAACACAACTTTCTCTGGCACCCCACCATTTAGTTTCACTTATAATGATGGAACGAGTAATCATTTTGTTTCTGGAATTAACACTTATTTGTATGGCTTAGGTGTTTCTCCAACTGCTACCACAACTTACACAATGGTAGCAATGAATGACGCTTATTGTAGTGCATCAACTGCAACAATTGCAGCAGTAACAAGTACTGTGGCTGTAAATAATGTGCTATTTACTCAACAACCTACAAGCCTTACTGTTGCTTGTGTTGGTAATACAGTAACACTTACTGGTATTGCAACATCAAACACAACTTTCTCTTATCAATGGCAAAAAAATGGCGTTAATATTTTAGGTGCAACAAGCAATACATTAACGTTAGCAAATGTTGGCATATTAGATAGTGGTACATACAGATTAGCTTCCATATTACCTTGTGGAAATGTATATAGCAATAATGCAGTGGTTTCTATACCAGCAGCAGCACAACCACCTGCATTTACACCTATTGTTAACTTATGTCAATATGATTCTGCAAAAGCATTAACTGCTTCTGGAACATCATTAAATTGGTATGTTACAGCAACAGGTGGTATTGCATCTCAAGTGCCTCCTATTCCAAATACACTTGTTGTAGGTACTCAACAATATTGGGTAAGTAATAGCACTGTTAATAATTGTGAAAGTCAACGCTATTTAATTACAGTAAATGTGTTACCTGCCCCAACAATTGCAGTTGCAGTTTATGGAAGTACTATTTTGTTGCCATCACAAACTGTAACACTTGCAGCAACTGCAACAAATGCTTTAGGCATTCGTTGGTATTACAATGGTAAAAACATTGGTAGCTCGCCAAACAATCAATTGATTGTAGGATTTAATAATTTAGGAACTTATCAGGCAGAATCTGTTACAACACAAGGCTGCACAGCACGTTCTCAAATTATCAATGTTACTACACCAAATGGTTATGCACCAAACTCAGAAGGAAGTAATTTAAGGTTGTATCCTAATCCTGCAACCAAGTTTGTTAATATGTATTTTGATAATCCAATTAATCAAAATGCAACTGTAAGATTGGTAAATATGTCTGGACAAATTTTGCAAACAAGACCTGTTCAATTTACCCAAAAGTTCCAACAGGTTCAAATGAACGTTGCCAATTTGGAAGCTGGCACTTATGCTATTGAAGTACTTAGTTCTAAAGGGTTTACCATTGCAAGGAATTTATTTGTAAAAGTGTATTAAAAAATATTTTATCTGACACATAAGAGGCAATAATGTTTTTCATTATTGCCTCTTTTTTTTGTGTGAAAAATGCCATCGTTTGCGTAGAAAGCTATTCACATCGGCAACGGTTTCATTTCTAATTTCTAATTTAGCATCCTAAATAATTTAAACACGCTTCTTTATGAAAAAAAGTTTACACAAATTAATGTTTGTAACTATCTTAAGCCTTATCGGCATTACATCATTTTCACAAAATCAAGTTTATTGGAGAGAAGGTTTTCAGCCAGATGCAACTCCTGCTTGTGATTTAATAACAGCAAGCCCAGGTGCTGCGGTTAGTTACTATTTTAATGGAAATGCAGGTGGTTGGTATGGTAACAATGTTTACAGAACAACTGGTACAGGTTGCCCAGCTGGTAATGCTCACGTTCGTGCAAAAAATATTTCTGGTGTTACAGATTCTGGCTACTTGGTAACCCCAATTGTTAGTGCTGGTATTCAAGAATTTCACATAGCAAGAGCAAGAGCTTCCAGGTCTTACACTGTTTGGGTTACAAGTGATACTTTAGCAACTACTACAAACTGGACTCCTGTTGCTTTAATGAAATCTTCTGCACTCACAGTTACTTGTGTGGATACAATGGTTACGATTAATTCAGCTACTGCAAAAAGATTGAAATTGGTTTTTAGACCAGGCACAGATAGCGACATTGACAGTGTTTGGTTAACAAGTGTTGGTGTCATTACTCCAGTAAAATTTGGTGCAATCTCTGCTTCTCAATCTAACAACATCGTTAAATTAAACTGGAATATTGAAACTGAAACAAATACCAATAGCTATATAGTTGAACGTTCTTCAAATGGTGATGCTTACACACAAGTTGGAACATTAAAAGCTAATCATTCTGCAAACTATAATTTTATAGATAATAGTGCAAACAATGGTGCTAATTTTTACAGAGTTATTGCATTAGACAACAATGGTACAAAGCAATACAGCTCTGTTGTAAGAATTAATGTTGGAAATATTAAAACTGGTTTAAATGTTTATCCAAACCCTGTAAAAGGTGGTCAAGTAAATGTTGAACTAAGTGGTATCAACAAGGGTGAATACAGAGTAAATGTTTACAGTATTACTGGAGCATTAGTTCACACTACAACTTTAACAAGCGAAGGAACTTCTCTTTCAAAAGCTATTACTTTACCAACTGCTGTTAAAAACGGTAGTTATACTATAGAAATTACTAATGGTAGTTTTAAAAGCACTAAAATGATTTCAGTACAATAATTTTTTAGTTAAAATCACAAATAAAAAAGGAGTGCATTAATGCACTCCTTTTTTATTTACAACTAATTGTACGAGAAATTTTAAGATTATCATTTGTCTTAACATCACTCTATTACTTTTGCTGCAATGCAAAAAATTCTTGTTATACAAACTGCTTTTATTGGTGATGCTGTTTTGGCAACAGGAATCGTTGAAAAATTGCATTTAACTTATCCAAATGCTGCAATAGATTTTATGGTTCGCAAAGGAAATGAGTCGCTTTTTGCAAATCACCCATTTTTAAATAGTGTTATTATTTGGGATAAAACAAAAAGCAAATACAAACATTTACTTGGATTGCTTAACCAAATTCGTGCAACAAAATATGATGTTGTTGTAAATGTTCAACGCTTTGCAGCAACAGGTTTTTTAACTGCATTTTCAAAAGCAAAAATGACGATTGGCTTCAATAAAAATCCTCTTAGTTTTTTATTTACAACTAAAGTAAAACACATTGTTAGCAATGCACAAAACCCTTTGCACGAAATAGAAAGAAATCAAATGCTGATAAATTCTATTGCAAGTGGCGAAGCAATGAAGCCAAAATTGTATCCTTCAAACATTGATGAACAAAGCGTTTCAGGCTATACAACAGAACCTTTTATTTGCATTGCTCCAGCTTCTGTGTGGTTTACAAAACAATATCCAATACATAAATGGGTTGAATTAGTAAATGAAATTCCATCAATAAAAATTTATTTATTAGGTGCAAAAAGTGATGATACAATGTGCAATGAAATCATTGACAAAAGCAACCATCAAAATATTGAAAGCCTTGCAGGAAAGCTAAGTTTTTTACAATCTGCAGCATTAATGAAACAAGCAAAAATGAATTATGTAAATGATTCTGCACCTATGCATTTTGCTTCTTCTGTTGATGCACCAACAACTGCTGTTTATTGCTCAACGCTCCCATCGTTTGGTTTTGGACCATTGAGCACCCAAAAAAATATTATAGAAACAACAATGCAATTAGATTGTAAACCTTGTGGATTACATGGACAAGCATCTTGCCCTAAACAACATTTTAATTGTGCAAATACTATCCAAGTTAAACAACTAATTAATGTTTAAGCAAATTAACGATTAACAAAAAAGAATGCAAATTAACATAACTTCTTTCGATAGTTTTATATTAAAAAAAATAGCAGCAGCAGCTGAAGAATTGGGTGTTGAAACCTATGCTGTGGGCGGATTTGTGAGAGATAAAATATTAAACAGACCAACAAAAGATTTGGATATTGTTTGTGTTGGAGATGGTATAAAATTGGCAGAAGCAGTTGCAGAAAAATTTAATCCAAAGCCACAAGTTTCTTTCTTTAAAAATTTTGGAACAGCACAGATAAAAATTAAAAAAGAGAAACGAGAAACGAGAAACGAGGAGTTTTTTGAAATAGAATTTGTTGGTGCAAGAAAAGAAAGTTACAGAAGTGATAGCAGAAAACCTGACATAGAAATTGGTACTTTAAGTGACGATCAAAACAGAAGAGACTTTACAATAAATGCACTTGCTATTGGTTTAAATAAAAATAATTATGGCGAATTAATAGACCCATTTAATGGTGTAAATGATATCGAACTACAAACAATTCAAACGCCACTCGACCCAGATATTACGTTTAGTGATGATCCATTAAGAATGATGCGTGCCATTCGTTTTGCCACACAATTAAACTTTAATATTAAGCAAGAAACCTTTGATTCCATTATAAAAAATGCCAATAGAATCAACATCATTTCGCAAGAAAGAATTACAGATGAATTCAATAAAATAATGATGAGTGAGAAGCCATCGATTGGTTGGGATTTATTGAGCAAAAGTGGTTTGTTGCAAATTATTTTCCCTCAAATGATGGCATTGCATGGTGCAGAACATAAAGATGGTTTGGGGCATAAAGATAATTTTTATCATACGTTGCAAGTGTTGGATAATATTTGTCCAAACACACAAAACCTTTGGCTGCGTTGGGCTGCATTGCTACACGATATTGGCAAACCACCCACAAAAAGATTTGAAGAAGGACACGGTTTTACTTTTCATGGACACGAGGTAGTTGGTGGTAGAATGACTCCCAAGATTTTTGCCAACCTAAAACTACCAATGAATGATAAGATGCGTTATGTGCAGAAATTAGTGGAGCTTCATCTTCGCCCAATTAGTGTTACAAAAGAAAATATTACAGACAGTGCTATCCGCAGATTACTGTTTGATGCAGGAGAAGATATTGATGATTTAATGACGCTTTGCAAAGCAGATATTACGAGTAAAAACAAGCAGAAAGTAAGACGATTTTTAAACAACTTTGACTTTGTCCAGGAACGAATGAGAATTGTTGAAGCTGCTGACAATTTACGCAAATGGCAACCACCAATTACTGGAGAATTGATAATGCAAACTTTTGGTTTAAAGCCTGAAAAGAGAGTTGGTATTATCAAGGACACGATTAGAGAGGCTATACTTGATGGCATCATAAAAAACGACTATGAAACAGCATATCAATTTATGCTCGAGAAAGGAAAAGAGATTGGATTAATGCCTATAATAAGTTAGCAATATATAAGCAAAAGTAAAAATGTTGAAAACTTCTTCATCTTTCCTAACGCTTCATTTCTGATTTTTGTAGGACGATGTCACAATTCTCACACCTACACGTTCACACACAATATAGCTTGCTTGATGGTGCAGCAAGCATTGATAGTTTATATAAGAAAGCAATGCGTGATAATATGCCTGCAATTGCTATAACTGACCATGGCAATATGTTTGGTGCATTTGAATTTGTTGCACAAGCCTGGAAAAACACTAAAACCATTGGCACAGATGAAGATGGAAACGAAATAAAAACACCTATTGTAAAACCCATTGTTGGCTGTGAGTTTTATGTAGTAAAAGATAGATGGCTTAAGACTTTCACCAAAGAAGTTAAAGACGAAAGACATCATCAATTATTGCTTGCAAAAAATAAAATTGGTTATCAAAATTTGGTAAAATTAACTTCACTTGGTTTTATAGAAGGTAAGTACAGCAAGTATCCTAGGGTTGATAAAGAACTTATTTTAAAATATCACGAAGGCTTAATTGCTACAACCTGTTGCATTGGTGCATCCATTCCTCAAGCAATTTTAAAAGGTGGAGAAGCAGCAGGAGAAATAGAATTCAAATGGTGGTTGGATTTGTTTGGTGAAGACTTTTATGTGGAATTACAACGCCACGATATAAGAGAACAAATACTAGTGAACGATGTGCTAATGAAGTTTGCAAAAAAGTATAATGTACCAATTATTGCAAGTAATGATAGCCATTATACTGATAAGGAAGATTATAATGCTCACGATATTTTGCTTTGCATTAATACTAATGAAAAGCAAGCCACGCTTGGTTTTGATGATATTGTTAATGATGATGCAATAGTAAAAGGAAGGCGTTTTAAATTCCCCAACGATCAGTTTTATTTCAAAACAACACACGAAATGAAACAGTTGTTTAATGATATTCCTGAAAGCATTGACAACACTAATATGATTGTTGACAAGATAGAAGTGTTGAATTTGAAGAAAGACATTCTATTGCCTGCATTCCCTGTGCCTATTGAGTTTCAAACACATCAAACAAATGAAGTAATAGGAAAAAGTATTATTACACCAGATGTAAATAACCAGTGGGAATACCTTAAAAGCCTTACTTACGAAGGAGCAAAAAAACGATATGGCGAAATAGAATCTGCAACGCAAGAACGTATAGACTTTGAACTTTTTACCATTAAAACAATGGGTTTTGCGGGTTACTTTTTGATTGTGAGTGATTTTATAAAAGCTGGCAGAGATATGGGCGTATTTGTTGGTCCAGGACGTGGTAGTGCTGCAGGTTCTGTAGTGGCATATTGCATTGGCATCACCAACATTGATCCTATAAAATACAATTTACTTTTTGAAAGGTTTTTAAATCCTGATAGAAAGTCAATGCCCGATATTGATACTGATTTTGATGATGATGGCAGGCAAAAAGTAATTGATTATGTTGTAAAAAAATATGGCAAAGCACAGGTTGCACAAATTATTACTTACGGCACAATGGCTGCAAAAAGTAGTATTAAAGATGTGGCTCGTGTAATGGATTTGCCTTTGGCAGAAAGCAATGCTTTGGCTAAAATGGTGAGCAGTAAACCAGGTACTGCATTGGGCAATATTTTACAATCTCCCTTAACAAAAAAAGATGGAGAAAAAAGCCTTGAAGAAAAAGGTTATACACCTGAAGATATTGAAAACGCTAAACGTTTGAGAGAAATTTATAATAAAACAGATGGTGATTTACGAACAAAAATTCTGCACGAAGCAGAACGTTTAGAAGGCAATGTTCGCAACACAGGCATTCACGCAGCAGGCATTATTATAGCTCCAACAGATTTGACAGATTTAATCCCTGTTGCTACTTCTTCAGAATCTGAATTGTGGGTTACACAAATTGAAGGAAATGTAATTGAAGAAGCTGGTGTAATTAAGATGGACTTTTTGGGTTTAAAAACGCTGTCTATCCTTAAAACTGCATTGGAACTCATCAGGCAAAACCACAATGTTGAAATAGATTTAGACAATATTCCTTTAGATGATGATAAAACTTTTCAACTATATCAAAAAGGTGAAACCAATGCTACGTTTCAGTTTGAGAGTGTTGGTATGCAAAAATATTTGCGTGAATTGAAGCCTGATCAATTTGGTGATTTAATTGCAATGAATGCCTTGTATCGCCCTGGGCCAATGAGTTATATTCCAAGTTTTATTGCCCGTAAACACGGTAAAGAAAAAGTAGAATATGACATTGAAGAGATGAAGGAATATTTGGAAGAAACCAATGGTATTACTGTGTATCAAGAGCAAGTAATGCTGCTATCGCAAAGCATTGGTGGCTTTACAAAAGGCGATGCAGATGTGTTACGAAAAGCAATGGGAAAAAAGGATAGAAAAACGCTGGATAAAATGAAGCCTCGTTTTATGGAAGGTGCAGTAGCAAAGGGACACAATGCAGAAAAGCTTGAAAAAATTTGGATAGACTGGGAAGCATTTACACAATATGCTTTCAATAAATCTCACTCAACTTGCTATGCTTTTGTAGCTTATCAAACAGCATATTTAAAAGCACATTATCCAAGTGAATATATGAGTGCTGTTCTTAACCACGCTGGTGATATTGATAAGATAACCTTCTTTATGGAAGAATGTAAGCGAATGGGTATAGAGGTTTCTGGCCCTGATATTAATGAAAGTATCAGAGGATTTTCTCCTAATAAAAAGGGAGTGATTCGTTTTGGTTTGGGAGGTTTAAAAGGTGTGGGTGATAATGCTATTGACAACCTGATTCAAGAAAGAAAAACTAATGGCGAATACAAAAATATTTTTGATTTTATTAAACGTGTGAATCAAAAAAGCGTAAACAAGAAATCGCTTGAAAGCCTTGCCTACAGTGGTACTTTTGATTGTTTTACTGAGTTGCACAGAGCTCAATATTTTAATTTACCTGATGGAGAAAAGACAACTGGCATCGAAAAAATTATTAACTATGGTCAAGTAAGTAGTGCAAATAATTCAGGTTCTGCCAACACTTTATTTGGCGATTTGCAATTAGCGATGGAAGTGCCTATCCCTAAAATTTCTAACTGTGAACCTTGGACTTTAATAGAGAAATTGGACAATGAAAAAGAGGTCACAGGAATGTATATGAGTGGTCATCCATTGGATAATTATAAGTTTGAGATGAAGTACTACAGCATTATGAATCTTGCAGATTTTACTGACATAAAAGACTCTCAAACTTTAATGCAAGCCTATCTGGGTAAGCCTTTGAAGATTGCAGGATTGGTAATTGAGGCACAACACAGAACCACAAAAACCAATCGTGCATTTGGTATTTTGAAGATTGAAGATTTTACTGGTACTACTGAAGTAGCCTTGTGGAGTGAAAACTATCAAAAGTTTCAACATTACCTAGAAAAAGGTAAAAGCCTTTTGGTGCAAGGATTTTTTAAAAAGAGTTGGAAAAAAGAGGAAAGCGACCCCGATAGATTTGAATTTGCCATTAGCAATATTTGTTTATTGGAAACTGCCAAAACTACACTAACAAAGAGTTTGGAGTTAAATATGCACCCTGCAAGTATTGATGAAAATATGATTGCATTCATTCAAAAAAACATCAAGCAAAATCCTGGTAAAGTTTCCTTGAAGTTTAATATTGTTGAGCCAGCAGAGAGTATAAAAATTGGTTTAACTCTTTTTGATAAAGGTGTAACAATGAACGAAGAACTTGCAGAATATATATTGAAAAATGATGATGTAGAAGTTAATGTTGGAATTTAATTTTTAGTATTTACCTATGCTCTAAATCCCTTTAAAAAATCTTCAACATTCATTCGTTTTTTTCCTTCAAGTTGCAATTCTTTAATGTTGATGTAGCCATTGCTGCAAACAAATTTTAGAAATGTTTTATGGTCGGTTAAAAAACTTCCAATTGTTTCAGTTGGTTGTTCCAAAATTTTATTGCAAGAAAATATTTTCAAAGTCTTATGATTTAGTATTGCAAATGCAGCAGGATAGGGAGCTAAGCCTCTTATTAAATTATAAACTTCATCAACAGGTTTTGCCCAATCGATTTTGCAAGTTTCAGTAAATATTTTAGGGGCGTGTTGTAATGTTTCTCGCTTCTCGTTTCTTGTTTCTTGTTGTTCAGTTTCAGCTATATTTTCCGTTGCAATTTCTTGTATTGTTTTTACTAAAAGATTCGCACCAATTTCTTTCATTTTGTCGTGAAGTGTTCCAGCAGTTTCATCTTCATTTATTGGAATAATCTCCTGCATTAAAATATTGCCTGTATCAATTTCGTGTTTCAATTTAAAAGTAGTTACACCCGTATTTTTTTCTCCATTAATAATAGCCCAATTTATTGGTGCAGCACCACGATATTGTGGCAGCAAACTACCGTGAACATTGATAGTCCCAAGTTGCGGCATATTCCAAACAATTTCTGGCAACATTCTAAAAGCAACTACAATTTGCACATCAGCTTTTAAAGATTTAAGCTCATCTATAAAGGTTTCGTTCTTTAATTTTTCTGGTTGCAATACATTCAAATTATTCTCAACGGCATATTTTTTTACTGCACTTTGTTGCAACTGCAATCCACGTCCAGCAGGCTTATCAGGTGCTGTAACCACGCCTACAATATTGCATCCTGCCTGCACCAAAGCATCTAAAGAAGCCACAGCAAATTCAGGTGTTCCAAGAAAAATAATTCGTAAACTTTTATAATCAAGCATAGGGCAAATGTATAAGAGATATGCTTAGCTTAATTGTTTGCAGTTTATAGTTGCAAATATTTTTTAACATTTCATTTAGGGTTACAATTCTTTATGAAATTGTATCAACTAATGCAGCTGCAAATATTTTCTTCACATCATTAAAAATTAAAAAAAATGAAAACTAAAATCATCGTTGCCTTAGTGGCAGCAGTAGCTTTATGTGTGGGTGCTTATTATTTTTTTACTAAAATAAATATTGAACCACCCATACCTCACACACCAATAAACAACATTGTTGGTGCCTGGAAAATTGATAGTGTTTACAAGAGTAAAGACTCCAGCAAAATAGCAGATTTTCTTTTTGCAGCGTTTGACTCATCTATCGTAAAGTTCAATGCTGACAGCAGTTTACACATTATTTCACAAAAGCAAACTGATACATTGAACTACATTGTAAATAAAGATTCTTTGTTTATAAACCCATTAAAAAAAGCAGATACTTTTTATTTAAAGTTTATAAACGACAGCATTTTTTCTGCAACAAGTACAGATAGTTCCACTTTAATTTTAAAGCGAACTAACATTAAATAAATTCAACAAAAGAGGCTGCATCAATGCAGCCTCTTTTGTTTTATACATTATTGTTGAAAACCCTTTTAACATATTTTATTGCAACAACCTTAATTTGCATCAATGTACTTTGTTCGATTTGTTTACATATTAATCTACCGTGCTTTCTATATTATTTTTCAACAAAAAAAAGAAGCAAAATGGGGTGCTGATTTTTTGCACAAACTGGAGCAACAATTTGGTGGCAACTTTGATGAAAGAACATTTAAAAAAATCATTTTTTATTACTCCTTAAAAGTACCTGCAATATGTGATGCTTTTTTGCATTTGCACAATAAAAAAACAAACAGGCAAGAGTGTGAAAGATTGCTGCATTACTTTATTTGCAGTAGCGTGTTTGATAACTTTTTTGACAGGGAAGAATTAAGTGATGAGGATATTTACAAAATAGCATTTGCCTCAAACACTTATACAGCAAGCAATTTCAACGAACGAATTTCTTTAAACTCACACTTGTTAATTTTAAATTATGTTAGAGATAAAGAAAAATATTTATCAGTTCTTAAAAAAGAATATAATGTGCAAGCTGCAAGTCGCAAGCAATTTGATGTAAATATTACCAATGAAGAAATTGAACAAATCACATTAGATAAAGGTGGCAATGCAGTATTGCTTTGCAGTTTTTACTTGGACCATCAAGCATCAATTCACGAAGAAAATTGTTGGTACAAACTGGGTAATATTATTCAAACCATTAACGACCTTTTTGACATTTACAGAGACTTACAATCTGGTTTGCAAACTATTCCCAACAGAATGAAAGATGCCCACGAATTCAAAAAATATTATATGAATCTGGTAGCATCTTTAAAGCAAGAAATAAAAGCCATTGATGTTCCTGAAAAGCAAAAGTTGCACTTCACCGTTTCGTTGATGGGCATTTGTGCATTGGGCATTATTGCCATTGAACAGCTTATTAAAATTCAAGGAAAAGCAGCAGCATTACCTGACTTAAAAACCCTTAGCAGAAAAGATTTGATAATTGATATGGAGAAAAAATCTAATCTTTGGAAATGGGTGAAAACAGTTTATTTTTTAAGCAATGATTAATGGTTAATGATAAATTATTAATGCATCACTAACAACTAATCACTAACAATTAACCACTATTATGAACATCGTTTTATTCGACAATAAACATAGAGAAAAATTATTTCCATTAACAGCTACAAGAGCTGTTGCAGAAATACGTACAGGCATTTTTACCAACAAAGAAAGATGGGAATATATTGCAGGAACGGATGTAAATATTTTGACTGAAGATTATTTACAACCTCTTTACAATGACTATATTTCTGGGGATATTTTATTGATAGATGCTTCTGTGATTTTTACTGAAGAACAAGCAAAAAAAATTCTTCAAATTCCAAAAGGGTATTACATTTCGTACTCCAAAGGTTTTATTGCAGGAAGGTTTGAAACCAATGAAAAGTTTGATTTCAATGCCTTGAATAATTTATCGTTTGACAAAATGATAAATTGGAAAGAAGAGGTGAATCGTTTGGATTATCCTTGGCAAATTTTTCAGCACAACGATACTTTTATTAGAAATGATTTTGCATTAATAACTGATGGCAGAAAGTCTCAAACTATTGATGCGTCTAACACTGTTATTGGTGTAGAAAATATTTTTGTTGAGGAAGGTGCAAGCATTTCGTGTAGCATCTTAAATGCAACTACTGGACCTATTTATATTGGCAAAAATGCAACGATACAAGAAGGCTGTATGATACGTGGGGCTTGTGTTGTAGGCGAAAATAGTTTGCTAAAAATGGGAGCAAAAATTTATGGTGCTACAACACTTGGCAACAACTGTGTGGCTGGTGGCGAAATAAAAAACATTGTAATGTTTGGTAATAGTAACAAAGCACACGATGGTTATTTAGGAGATTCTGTAATTGGCGAATGGTGCAACTTTGGTGCAGCAACTAGCAACAGCAATGTTAAGAATACAGCAGGCGTTGTAAGTGTGTGGAGCGATGCTGCAAAAAGTAATATTGCTGTGGGGCAAAAATGTGGTGTTATAGTTGGCGATTATACAAAAACTGCAATTAATAGCTCTATCAACACAGGTTCTATTTTTGGTATTTGTTGCAATGTTTTTGGTAGTGGATTGTTACCAAAACAACTTGC
>JANYEP010000136.1 GCA_025363075.1 Chitinophagaceae bacterium
GACATTGACAATTGGAAGAAAATGAAAGGACAATCTTTGAGCGAAGTGGAGATGGAAGTCTTGAGATATTTGTATAAATGTTAGTGGTATTGATGATAATCAAATTGAATAAAGTGTACAAGATATTTTCATTCATATTTACTTTTTTAATATTTGTCAGTTGCAATAACACGATAAATGGAACAGTTGATAAAAATGATAGAATAGAATTAGTTCCTGAACCTGATAAGGGTGAAAGATTGAAATACGAAGCAATTGAAGTACTAAAAAAATCAAATTGCTTTTTGATAAATCCTGATACTTCAGTTTGTGGAATAAAAATTAGAAATTTTGAAAGTGCCACTACAATTATTGGAAACAAAAATCAGATTGATAGCATTAATCAATATCATTTTTATTCAAAATTTAACAGAGAGATATTGACTTTAACACAGCATTCTGGAGATGCGAAAAATCAAATTTCAATTTTTAAAGTTGAATATTCTAATAAAATAAATTTTGATTATAAGCAATTACTAATTGATACATTCAAAACTGAAAAAGGAATTAAATTAGGGATGAATAAAAAGCAAATTATAGAGAAACTTGGTTCTTGTTATGCAGCACTTGATAGTACAAAAGACTATTTGGAACTTTATTATATAATTGCACTACTAAAAGATAGTAAATCAGAGGTATTAAGACAATATAATATGCCGACCTATTTTGCTTCATATAAATTTTGGGATAATAAACTTGAAACATTTGAATTTGGATTTGAATATCCCTAAGCATAAATAATTAATAACATCCTTATCTCACTTTAGGGGTTAAGGGCAAATAATAAAAACAATGAGAAAACAAATTGCTGCTGCTAACTGGAAAATGAATTTAACTTATCAACAAGCAGAAAAGTTGATAGATGATTTACTGGCTTTACCACATCAGTTAAATGATAACCAACAAGCCATATTTGCTGTGCCTTTTCCCTACTTGCAAATGGTTGCAAACAGACTTGCTGGCAAGCAAAATGTATTTGTTGCAGCACAAAATTGCAGCAATAAAAAAAGTGGTGCTTACACTGGCGAAACAAGCCTTGAAATACTGCAATCAATAGGAGTTAATCACGTTGTAATTGGTCATAGTGAAAGGCGTGAATATTTTAACGAAAACAATCAACTGCTTGCAGAAAAAGTAGATATATGTTTGTCAAATAATGCAACGCCTATCTTTTGTTGTGGCGAACCATTGAGTGTAAGAGAAGCAAATGAACAAGATGCTTTCGTAGCAAAACAATTGCAGGAATCATTGTATCATTTATCGGCAGAGGATATTCAAAAAGTGGTGATTGCTTATGAACCAATATGGGCAATTGGAACTGGCAAAACCGCTACAAGCCAACAAGCACAGGACATTCAAGCGTTTATTAGAAAACAAATTGCTACACAATATAATGATGCTGTAGCAAATAATATTTCTATTTTGTATGGAGGAAGTGTTAAAGCCTCTAACGCAAAAGAAATATTTTCTCAAGCTGATGTTGATGGTGGATTGGTAGGTGGAGCTTCTTTAATTGCAGAGGAATTTAACACCATCATCAATAGTTTAAAATAATAATTAATGAAGAAAGTTGCGATATTTTTTTGCTTTTTATTTTTTGCTTTTCATTTATTTGCCCAATCACAAAAAACAAATTTTCCTTTCTTTAATAATTTAAAAGGTGAAAGGAAAGTGTTTGCAGATACAGCTATTTTAAGGGTTGCACCAAGCACAGGAGCTGCTATTACTGATACAATTTTTGCAGGCAATGATATTAATATTTTAATGCAGGTTCCTTACAGCGAAGTAAGAAATAATGTTAGTTCTCCCTGGTTAAAAGTAACCTATAAAAAAAATAGTTTTACAAAGGTTGCTTTTATATCAGCTATTGATATTTCAATAAACCAAAAACTTACTGCCAAAGACATTGATATTGTTTTTGGGGTTATTAAAAACGATAGAAAAGATAGCATTGTAAACAACGAAATAATTGTGACAAATAATTACAAATGCAAACTAATTTCTTTTAAAAAAGGAAAAAATATTGATGCAGTTGTTTTTGATATTCCTAAAAATTTCTCTGTTGATAGTATTGCCACTTCATTTATTGAGAAAACAAAATTAAATAAAACTGTTGCAGCTATTCGTTTACTGTTAAGCTCCAAGAATGATAATGAAGGTGACTATAAATTTAATTTTGTTTTGTGTAATTCAATCAAAATTGTTCAACTTCCAACACAGCATAACTACCTTGTGAAGCTATCTAAAAATTGGGTGAACGAAGATTTGTTGTTTCATTATCAATCAAAAGATTTTGCAGTTATTAGCAGAGAAACAAACACACCTTTTGGTGGTAAAACATTTTATAAATGGAAAGATTGTAGCTATAAAGAATTGTAATATTTTTTCAGTAATATTTTGCAACATAAAACACTTTTCCTTTATGTTTGCAGTCTTAAAAAAGGTCCTGTAGCCGAGTGGCTAGGCAAAGCTCTGCAAAAGCTTCTACACCAGTTCGAATCTGGTCGGGACCTCAAAAAAAACCTACAAGACTTTCTTGTAGGTTTTTTAGTTAAATTCTCGTTATGAAATATTCTCAACAAATTGGTATTCTTGCAGCATTGTTACTAATATTTTCTTGCTTTATGCCTTGGATAGAAATTCCTTATTTAAACAAAACACTCAATGGTATAGATGGTAGAGTAAATAACAACATCACTTTTGGCAAACCAATTATTCTTTATGCATTTTTTGGTGTTTTATCAATATTGTTTTTTTCTATAAGCAAAATATGGGCAAAAAGAACAAACATTTTTATTTGTTTTATTATTCTTTGCTTAGCCATCAAAAATTACATCCTGTTTTCTATTTGTCGCCCAGAGTGTCCAGTAATAAAAGTAGGTTTATACCTTTCATTATTTCTTGCTATAGCAATGCAAATATTGGCTTTGCTTCCTAAAATTAAACTTGAAACTAAGGCTTAATTATTTTTGCAACCATAAGTTAAAGAGGTTCTTGGCATAAAATTCGTTTGCATACGTTTTCATTTTATCTTTATTCCATAATTCAATTTATAAAAATGAAATCAAAAATTGGTGCAATCATATTTGCTTTACTATTTTTATTTACCGACAATCTATACTCACAGTTCAGCATAAGACTCGTTATTAATGATGTTGCTACAAAAAATCAGGACGATATTTATGTAGCAGGTAATTTTAATAACTGGAATCCAAGAGATCCAAACTATAAATTGAAGCCTTTTGGTGGTGGAAGAAAAGGCGTTGTAGTGAAAGATTTAGCTGCTGGTAATTATGCTTTTAAATTTACTCGTGGAGCATTTGATAAAGTAGAATGTCAGGCAGATGGTAGAGATATTGAAGATAGAACAATTGATATTGATGCAGATGCTGTTGTTGAATGCAGCATTAAAGGCTGGAAAGATAATTATCCAGATAAACCAAAGCCTTATACAGCAAGCCCTCAGGTAAAAATTATGGATACTGCTTTTCTCATTCCACAGTTAAATAGAAAAAGAAGAATATGGATTTATTTGCCTAAAGGATATGCAGCAAGCAATAAAACTTATCCTGTATTATATATGAATGACGGGCAAAATTTATTTAATGAACAGACTGCTAGTTTTGGTGAATGGGGTGTTGATGAAGTGTTGGATAGTATGCAAAAAGCAACTGGCAAGGAGTGCATTGTTGTTGGCATTGACCATGGTGGAAAATATAGATTTAGTGAATATGCACCCTACGATTACGAAAGCAATAAAACAAAAATAAAGGCAGAAGGAAAGCAATATGTTGATTTTTTAGCCAACACTTTAAAGCCATATATTGATGGTAAATATCGCACAAAAAAATCTTTTGAAAACACTGCTATTGCTGGTAGTAGTATGGGTGGTTTAATTAGTTTATATGCTGTAATGCAGTATCCACAGGTGTTTGGCAGTGCTGGTATTTTTTCACCATCATTTTGGGCAGCTAAAGAAATGTATGTTGATGCAGCTACTTTTAAAAACCCCAACCAACTCAATCTTTACTTTTATGCTGGGGGCAAAGAGAGTAAAGAAATGATGGATGATATGAATAAAATGGCAGATGTATTTGCCAATAAATTAAATATGAAAATATTCAGAACAACCACACTGATAGGTCAACATAATGAACATTACTGGAACTTAGAATTTCCGAGATTTATTGAGTGGTTATGGAAAAAAGATTGATTGTTGAGAGGCTGATTATTATTCTAAAAACTAATTGCTATGACTGAAAAATTGTTACAATTTATTTGGCAGTTTCAACATTACAACAAGGCTTTATTGCAAACAGAAAATGGAGATAATTTGCAAATTATAAAAGTTGGAAACCTCAACAATAATCAAGGCCCCGATTTTTTAAATGCAGCCATTAAACTCAATGAAATAACGCTTGCAGGGAATGTTGAAATACACATTAAATCTTCGCAATGGCATCAACACAATCATTCCACAGATAAAAATTACAAGAATATTATTCTTCATATTGTTTGGGAAAATGATGAGCAAATTTTTGATGCTCAAAACAAAGAAATTCCAACATTGGTGTTGCAAAATTTAGTTCCAAAAGTGTTGTTAGAGCGATTTGAAAATTTAATGAAAGACGCTCCTACCCTACCTTGCAGCAATTATCTTCCTGCATTAAGTAGCATTGGCTGGCTTGCGTGGAAAGAAAGATTGGCAACAGAAAGATTGCTATTAAAAGCTGAAATAGTTTTAGAAACTTTTGCTGCAAATAACAATAATTGGGAAGAAACTTTCTGGCATTTTCTGGCTTATAATTTTGGGCTAAAAGTAAATGCAGATTTCTTTAAACAAGTTGCACAAACAATTAGTGTTACAACACTTGCAAAACATAAAAATCAAATTCAACAATTAGAAGCAATGCTATTTGGACAAGCTAATTTGTTGAATGAAGATTTCAATAATGATTATGCAAAACTTTTGCAAAAAGAATATTCGTTTTTGAAGAAGAAGTATTCGCTAAAAACTATCCAAGGTTCTTGTTTATTTTTAAGAATGAGACCAGCCAATTTTCCTACTATAAGATTGGCACAATTAGCAATGCTAATTTCAAATTCGAGCCATTTATTTTCTAAAATAAAAGAGATAAAAAGTATTAAAGAAGTGCAAGATTTGTTTAATGTTACGTGCAATGATTACTGGCATTATCATTATACTTTAACAGACGAGCCAAGTGAATATGAACCCAAAAAGTTGGGCAAGCAAATGATTGATAATATTCTCATCAATACTGTTGTTCCTGTGTTGTTTGCTTATGGGCATTATCTTGCAGAAGATGATTATAAACTAAAAGCGATGAATTGGCTGCAAGCATTGAAGCCAGAAAAAAATAATATTACCAAGCTATGGGATGTATATAAAATTGAAAACAAATCTGCATTTGATTCTCAAGCATTGATACAATTAAGCAATCATTATTGCAAACAAAAAAGATGTTTAGATTGTGCTGTTGGGAATAAAATACTTTCAAACAAAAACTAAATCTTCCAATCAACAATTTCATTTGCCCACTCTTTTCTAAATGGAGTAGAAATTCTGATATAGTTGTCAGTGTAGCCTTCCATCATTCCATTTTTGTCTGCATCTTCAAACAATACTTTTCTTGTTTGTCCAGCAAACTGATTGTTGAAATATTGTTGCTTCATATAACTCAAATTCCTAAGCGTTTTATTTCTATCGTTTCTAATATTTATAGGAATAATATTATCCATAGTAACGGCTAAAGTATTATCTCTTTCGCTATAAGTAAACACGTGCAAATAAGTGATATCAAGGCTATGCAAAAAGTCGAATGTTTCTTTAAAGTATTCATCAGTTTCCCCAGGAAAGCCAACAATCACATCAACACCAATAGCACAATGTGGCATCAAAGTTTTTATTAAACCAACTCTTTCAGTATATAAATCTCTTTTGTATCTACGTCTCATTAAACCTAAAATAGTATCGCTACCACTTTGCAATGGAATGTGAAAATGAGGCATAAACTTTTTGCTATTGGCAACAAATTCTATAATCTCATTGGTTAACAAATTAGGTTCAATAGATGAAATTCTGTAACGTTCAATCCCATCAACTTTATCCAATGCTTTCACCAAATCAAAAAAAGTTTCCTGATAAATTTTACTACCGTCATTGCCTCTGCCAAAATCACCAAGATTAACCCCAGTTAATACGATTTCCTTTACACCCTTTGCTGCTAAAGCATTTGCAGTTGCAACAACATTTTCAACGGTATCACTTCTACTTTTTCCACGAGCTTGTGGAATGGTGCAGAAACTACAATTATAATTGCAACCATCCTGTACTTTTAAAAAAGTTCTTGTTCTATCACTCACAGAAAAAGATGCAGTAAATCCACTCACATCTTCAATGTCACAACTTGAAATTTTGCCACTATCATTTAATGTTAATTCACGCAAATGAGAAGCGATATTAAATTTTTCAGCAGCACCTAAAACTAAATTAACACCAGGAATTGCAGCAATTTCTTTGGGTTTTAATTGTGCATAGCAACCAGTAATTACCACCAAACTTTCAGGAGATTTTCTGTTAATTCGTCTTACCAATTGCCTGCATTCCTTATCTGCATTATCAGTAACAGAACAAGTGTTAATGACATACACATCTGCAATGTCAGTAAAGTCTTTCTTCTCAAAACCTTCGCCCTCAAGCATTCTGCTTAAAGTAGATGTTTCGGAATAATTTAATTTGCAACCTAAAGTATGAAATGCAACTGTCTTTTGTTTTTGCATAAGTTGACAAAAATAATTGTTTAGACACAGATGATGGCATTATTTAAAAAGAAAAGTCCCGAGGAATCGGGACTTAAAAAAAATGTAAAAATCAATCTACCACTTATCAACAACCACGCTGCTTCCATTGTCATGTGGTTCAACTACAATTTCAGCAACCTCTGCAACTACTGATGGCAGTGGTTCTACACTTGAATGTTCAACTTCTGTGTTAGGTACATAAACTTCTCCTTCTGGATATTCGTGATTAAAAGCATCAAAATCAAAATCGGGCATCAGTTCTGTTTTCACATAATCAACAGCTTCACCCAATGCTTTCACAAATTTATTAAAATCTTCTTTGTAGATAAATACCTTGTGTCTGTCGTAACCATTGTCATCAAAGCGTTTGCGACTTTCTGTAATAGTTAAAAAATAATCATTTCCTCGTGTGGCTCTCACATCAAAAAAATAAGTTCTTCGTTTTCCTGCTTTAATACGTTTACTGTAAACGCTTTCTTGTTTTCTATCGTCTTGGTTGTTTTGTTCGTAAGGCACAGTTGGTAAATTTTTAAATCAATTAGTTAATATTAGGAACACAAATATAATATTGTTTATCAATTGTCAAAATTTTCTAATGGTTGTTTAAAAAGAATGTTGCATACACATTCGTATTGATAAAACAAGTTTTATTAAGTAAATTAGTTGTACAATTCATATCAGTTTTTTTACATTTTACATAGCCATTAATATATCGCCTGCATTTTTAATCAGTAATATTCAACAATTAAAATAAAAAATTATCGTTAGTTAATTCAACAATTTTTCACATTAGTTTGCGAATAATAGTTAAAAGTTGATGTAATTTATACACATCTATTTGTTACTATAACGATTGCACTTATTTTTGCAAACTAACAAATGTAAGTTAGTTTATGTCTATGCCACACACACTTCAAATTCCTACAGAAAGCTTATTGCAATTGGGAATTGCAGAATCAGTGAACATTCACTACCAATTAAATCCTGAAGAGCTTGTAGAACAAGCCTTAGAAAGAAATCAGGGAGTACTTAACAACACAGGAGCATTGTGTATAAACACAGGAGAATTCACTGGGCGTAGTCCTTTGGATAAGTTCATTGTGAAAGATGCTATCACAGCAGACTCTGTGTTTTGGAACAACTTCAACATTCCTATAGAAGAAAAATACTTTCTTCAACTTCGTACTAAATTGCTAAACTATCTTGGCAAAAAAGATGAAATCTGGGTAAGAGATGCTTACGCTTGTGCCGATGAAAATTACAAGTTAAACATCAGGGTAATTAACGAAAATCCGTGGAGCAATTTATTTGCATCCAATATGTTTCTTCGCCCACAAGATGAAGAGTTGGAAGATTTCACTCCAGATTGGCACATCATTCAAGCCCCTACATTCAAGGCAGATCCTGCTATTGATGGAACGCGTCAACACAACTTTGCCATTGTTTCATTTACACATAAAACAATCTTAATTGGTGGCACTGGTTACACTGGTGAAATCAAGAAAGGCATCTTTACTATATTAAATTACATTCTTCCACACGATAAAAACGTGTTGAGTATGCATTGTAGTGCCAATATGGGTGATGATGGTGATGTTGCTATTTTCTTTGGTTTAAGTGGCACAGGAAAAACAACTTTAAGTGCTGACCCTAACAGAAAATTAATTGGTGATGATGAACACGGCTGGACAAAAAATTCAGTGTTCAATTTCGAAGGTGGTTGCTATGCTAAACTGGTTGATTTAACAGAAGAAAAAGAACCAGAAATCTATCACGCCATCAGACCAGGGGCATTGGTTGAAAATGTTGGTTTCATTGGCGATTCAAACGAAATAGATTTTTCAAATACTTCTATTACAGAAAATACACGTGTGAGTTATCCATTAGATTTTATCAGCAATGCCATTGAACCAAGCATTGGTGGATTGCCAAAAAATATTTTCTTTTTAACTTGTGATGCTTATGGTGTTTTACCTCCTGTTAGCAGGTTAAATGCTGGTCAGGCAATGTATCAGTTTATCAGTGGATATACTGCAAAAGTTGCAGGCACAGAAGCTGGCGTTACAGAGCCAAAAGCTACTTTCAGTGCGTGTTTTGGAGCTCCTTTCTTCCCACTGCATCCTGGCTTTTATGCTAAGATGCTTGGCGAAAAAATGAGAGAGAATAATGTGAACGTTTGGATGATTAACACTGGCTGGAGTGGTGGTGGCTATGGTGTTGGAAAAAGAATGAAACTTTCATATACCCGTGCTATGATTACTGCTGCATTAAACGGGCAGCTTGATAATGTTCAGTTTGAAACACACCCTATTTTTGGAATGCAAATGCCAAAAACCTGCCCTAATGTACCAAGGGAAATATTGCACCCAAGATATACCTGGGCAAACCGTGATGATTATGATATGGCTGCTAAAAAATTAGCACAAATGTTTGTTAATAATTTTGAAAAATATGCCGCTGGTGTAGAGGATGAAATTTTAGCTGCTGCACCAAAAGCATAATAACGATTGGTCTCTGCGATTGCTTTTTACAAAAAATCCTACTGTTTCATTACAGTAGGATTTTTTTATAATCATTTTTTGTTTATAGTCTTAGCCTAAGTAAAAGGCTATAAAATTGATATTATTCCACCACCAGTTTTTTAGTTGTTTTTCCTTGTTCTGTAATGGTGCTAATAAGATAAAATCCCTTTGCTAAGTTAGAAATGTCAATTGTATTTGTTCCCATACTTAATGCTTGATTTTTTACTTGCTTGCCATATAAGTCAGTAACTACAATAGTTCCAGCCCCTACTAATTTCTCTACTTGTAAAATTACTGTTGAATGTGCAGGGTTAGGATAGAGTGTAAATTGCACATTGTTACTCATTGTTTCTTCAATATTTGCTCCTCTATGAAATGGACAAATTACTGATGTGCTAATTATTATTGACCTGCTATTGGTGCAACCTGCTGGCGAAGTAACCCTATAAGTTAAAGTTACACCGCTGCCAGCTGCTTTTATTACTACTGTAGCCGTGTCTTTATTGTTAGCAGAACCTGCTGGGGATACACCTACTACTGAGGTATCACTGCTGCTCCAAACGCCTGTAAGATTGTTTATGATAGGAGCTACTGGTGAGTATCCTACTACCTTAAAAGTTCTGCCTACACAAAACGCTCCACCAACCCCTGTTTGTGGATTTGGCGTACCTGCCACATAAGCCATACCTGGCACAGTTGGTATTGGGTTTACTGAAATGTTGTAGGTAGCTGTAGCGTTGCAACCAAATTCGTTTGTGTAGCTATATCTCACAACTACTAGCCCAGCAGCAAGCCCTGTAACAAGCCCTATTGTGCTAACATTTGCCCCACCAGAAGCCCTGCTCCAGATGCCTCCAACAAAAGAATCTGATAATTGAACAGAGTTTCCAATGCATACATTGGTAGCACCTGTAATGGATGGCAATGTACCCAAAACAGTAAAGTGCAAAGTAGCAGCACTATCGCAACCACTTGCAAGCGTTTGATGAACTGTGTGATTTCCTGTTGCAGTTAAAGTTAAACCGGCCCAATGGTAGGGCAATGCACTTGAGCAAACTGTAACATTGGTATTTACAACTATTGGTGTGCAAGGTGTTGAAACCTTTCTCACCCTGTTTTCATCCAAAATATACATTTCGCCAACTGAATTTACAGCAAGGGCAGTTGGATAGTGCAGTTTGGTAGCAGTTGCATAAAGCCCTTCACCATTATATCCTCCATATAAAAAAGGATAACCACCAGCAACATCACCAACAACTGTAGTAATAATGCCTGTTGAAGGAGTATATTTTCTTATAAGGTTATTATATTCTTCACACATATACAACTCTCCGTAAATGCCCCAAGCCAAATTACAAATACCACTATAATATCCAGCTAAAGCAGGGCCTCCATCTCCACCATATAATTGACTATTGCTCCAATAATGTCCAACAATCGTAGTAATGATGCCACCTTGAACTTTACGAACCCTATTTCCATCAGCGATATAAAGTGTCCCAACAGCATCGGCTAAAATTCCTCCTATCGTTCCTCCAAAAGGTGTATTTACTGCAACAGTTGGAACATCGTTGCTAAAGCCATGATTTACTTGCCCTGCAAATGCATTAACTATATGTGTTGCAGCATCAATTTTTCTGATTCTGTAATTATCTACAAAATATAGGTCCCCATAGCCATCGAGGGCTATATGAGAAACTCCTGCAAATTGACAATTCAATGCTAAACCACCATCGCCACCATTACCAGTTGTGCTGCTACCAATAGTGCCATTACCAGCATAGGTTGTAATAATGCCTGTAATAGCATCCACCTTTCTAATTCTGTAATTAGAAATATCAGCAATATACATATTATTTGCTGCATCAAAAGTTACAGAGCCAGGATAAAAAAGTTGTGCAGATGTAGCCAAAATCCCATCGCCATTGTATCCTGGTGTGCCAGTGCCTACAACAGTAGTAATAATTTTTGTTGTTTTATTAACTTTTCTTATTCTATGGTTTACATAATCTGCAATAAATAAATCGCCATTATTGTCTAAAGCAATATCGCCTCCATAACTATCAAAAGGAATATTAATTCTTGCAGCTCTGGCTTGAATATTATCTCCATTATAACTTGCCACTCCTGCACTGTCTACATAATTATAAACTATTTGCGATTTAGAAGTTTTAACAAAAAGAAACAGAAAGACTGTTAATAAAACAATTGCAAACAAGACATTTGTTTTAGTTGCCTTTTGTGTGTTTTGAATTTGTTACGTACGATGTTGTGTCATAAAAAATGTTTTAATGTTTACATTGATTGATAGAACAAATTGAATTCATTTGCTTCACAATTCAGTTACACATATTTATAAATAATTAGGTTTCAGAGGGGTTGCATTTTGCTGAAACATCTATATTTACTGCTCTTTAACGCATTCATATGAATTCACTTTTTGCACTCGTTCATTCGCTATCACCTTCAGAAAAAAGATATTTTAAGTTGTTTACACAACGTCAGGTGCAACATAAGAACACCAATTATGCAAAGCTTTTTGATGCTATTAACGAGCAAATGGTTTACGATGAAGTTGCTTTATTGAAGAAATTTAAGAAGGAAGTTTTTGTTAAGCAATTTGGAGTTGCAAAGAATTATTTATTCAATATGATTCTTAGTTGTATGCAACTGTATAACGAAGAAAATTTTATTGAGTGGAAGATTAGGAATATGTTTTTGCAATGTAAAATACTTACCAGTAAAGGGCTTGATGCAGAAGCAGAAAAATTAATTATCAAAACAAAAGAGCTTGCATGGCAATATGAATTTTATAATGTTATTGCAGATATAATGATACTCGAAAAATATTTGCACGGCAATTTCAGAATTGGAGAACCAACTATTGAAAGCTATATGGCTATTGATAAAGAAGATGCTCACGCATTTGAAATATCAAATATTTACCAGCAAATTGGTAATGTATGGCACTACTTAACATTGTTAGAATTGGAGATTGGAATACTGCCAGCAAACATCATTAAACAAAGAGCAGACATTTATGTAAATGCTTTGTATATGAGGCAAGAACCTCCTGTTTCATTTAATGCAAAATATAGGTATTACGCTACCTGGAGCTTGTATTATAATTTAGTAAACGACCAGCAAAGAAATTATGAATGTTGCAAAAAGGGTGTGCTGATTAGAGAAGAGCAAATAACGCAACAACCATTGTTAAATATGGATTGCCTGGCAAGTTACTATAACTTTTTATTGAGTTGCGAAAAGGCTGACAGATGGGAAGAATTTGAATACCACTTACAAAAAATTTACGATTTTGATGCTCCAACCATTGAAGTAAACATTCGTAGAATGCATAATTATTGCTGGTGTGGGTTGATGTATTATTTGCATCAGAAAAATTATGCAAAGGCTTATGAAATTGTTTTGGAATACAAAGCATTTTTTGTTGACAAGAAAGTAGTTTTTAGAAAAGATTTCAAAATTTATATAGAAGTTAGTTGCGGCTTGATATGCCTGTTTTTAGGTAAGTTTAAAGAAGCAATGAATTGGTGGAATGAGATTTTGAATAAATCAACACCACAAATTGAACTTCGCTCTCAAGCCGCATCCAGGCTATATTTGGCTATGCTTCATTTCGATGAAAACAATTTTAGCATCATTGAATATGTAACCAAACAAGCTAAAAAATACCTTGAGCAGATATCATTGTATCACGAGCCTGAAAAGCTGTTTATAAAACAAATAAATGATATTGCAAACACCATCAATAAAAAGGAAAGAAAAGAAAAATTTAAAATCCTGCACCACCAACTGCTGCAAATGGAACTATCAACATCTGGCAATGCAGTTAATAAATTTATTATAGATTGGGTGAAGGAAAAAGTATTATAAAAACCTGTTTGTGTTATTGCATTAATCGGTCAATGAAATTACTTTACCTTCCTTATTGCTCTTTACAGCAGCTTCAATAATTTTCATCACGTTTAATCCATCAGTAGCAGTAACAGGCTCTGTTGTGTTGTTAATAATTGACTTATACATAGCATCATAAAAATCGTAATAATTGCCTTGCAATGATTTTATTTTTTCCCTAACGAGTTTACCGTTTTTGGTGTAGTGTATAGTGCCTGCATTATCTTTATCTTCAGTTCCCCAACTATTCAAATTAGGTTTTTTACCAAGCTGCAATTGAGCTTCCTGCACATCGCCACGAGGCTTTACAAAAGAACCGTTCAATCCGTGAAGTTGGTAAGCAGCCACAGGCTCCTGAACTATGTAACCTGCTTTCAGCCTCATTCTTAACTTATCGTAATAAAATAATATTTCAAAATAATCATCTACTTGTGTAGTAGGTCTTGTCATTCTAATATCTGCAAAAACTTTGTGTGGCATACCAAACAAACACACTGCCTGATCTATAACGTGAGGTCCTAAATCCAACACAATTCCTGCACCAGCACCTGGAATTTCTTTGTGCTTTTTATATGATAATTCCAGGTTAAACCTATCAAAATGAAACTCTGCCTCACTAATTTCTCCAAGCAATCCATCATTAACAACTTGCTGCACAGTTTTAAAATCACTATCCCATCTTCTATTTTGAAAAACAGTTAATTTTCTTTCTGCCTGCTCTGCTAAAAATTGTAAGCCAGAAGCCTCTCCAACTGTTGTAGTAAAAGCTTTTTCCACCACAACGTGTTTATCGTGCATTAACGCTTGCTTAGCAAATTCGTAGTGAGTATTTGTTGGCGTGTTTACAATTACCAAATCAATATCATCATTCAATAATTCCTCGTAAGTATCGTAACTCTTGGCTTTTGGGTAATGTTGCTGTATTAAATTACTGCTTCTCTCCCACGCTCCTACAAGTTCGTAGCCTTCGTGCAACTGAATAAAAGGTGCGTGAAAAACCCTTCCACTCATTCCATAAGAACACAATGCTGTTTTTATTTTATTCATTGCTTTAAAGATTAAAAAGAAACCTAATGTTTAAAATTTTCTATCACTAATTCATCAAAGCAACGCTTCTATTAATAAAATTAGTAAGGTCTGCACCTTTTAATAAACCTTGAGAAAGCAAAGCTAAATCAGCTAAATTCCTTACTTGCTTTTGTTGTTTTTCGGTATCCGTTTCTTTTAATAAGGTTTGATATAAAGGATGATTTCCATTAACCGTTAAAGTAACTTCATCTGGCATTTGACCATAAAAGCCCATCATTCCACCGCCACCAATGGCAGCCATATCTTTCATTCTACGCATAAATTCTGGTCGAGTTGCAACAACTGGTGCTGCTTCTTTGCTCAATCCTTTTACCTCAACAGAAACGTGTAAGTCAGCAGGTTTTACATCAAACAACGATTTTAAAATATCGGTTTCATCTTTGCTTAAAACACTTTCATCGCCTTCTTGTTTATCAATTAAATTATCAACAATATCCGCATCAACCCTCACAAAAGATGTTCCTTCCCATTTCATCTCCATATTTTGAATGAAGCTGGCATCAACAATGGTTTCCATTTTAATAACGCTGAAACCCTTTGCCACAGCAGCTTGTATGTAAGCATCCTGCTGAACAGGATTGGTTGTGTAAAGAATGATTTGCTTGCTTTCTTTGTTTGTTTGCAAAGCAGCAGTAGCAGTTTTATATTCTTCAATCGTGTGGAATTTGCCAACTGTATCTTCCATCAACATAAACTTGTTTGCTTTTTCAGCAAACTTGTCGTCTGTCATCATACCATATTTAACAAACAATCCAAGGCTTTCCCATTTGCTTTCAAACTCACTTCTTTCTTTATTAAAAATTTCTTCTAATTTATCAGCAACTTTTTTAGTGATGTGGCTGTTAATTTTTCTAACATTAGGGTCGCCTTGCAAATAACTTCTGCTAACGTTTAAAGGAATATCTGGGCTATCAATTACACCCTGCAATAGCATCAAAAATTCTGGAACAATATCTTTTACTTCATCAGTTACAAAAACCTGATTGCAGTATAATTGAATTTTATCTTTTTGAATTTCGTAGCTCTGTTTAATTTTAGGGAAGTATAAAATACCTGTTAAATTGAACGGATAATCTACATTCAAATGAATCCAAAACAAAGGTGTTTCGTTAAAAGGATATAGTTCTTTATAAAAATTTTCGTAGTCTTCTTTACTTAATTCACTTGGCTTTTTAACCCAAATTGGATTCGTATTGTTGATAGGATTTTCTTCAATTACCTCACCTTCTTTCACTTCGGTAGCAGTATCTTTAAAGTAAATTGGAATTGGTAAAAACTTACAGAATTTCTCTAAAATACCTTTCAATTTATAAGCATCCAAAAACTCTTTGCTGTCTTCATTAATATGCAAAATAATTTTCGTTCCCCTATCTTTTTTCTCAACTTCATATAGTTCAAATTCTGGGCTTCCATCGCAACTCCAGTAAACTGTTGGAGCATCTGCATTGTGGCTTTGTGTAATTACTTCAACCCTTTCACTCACCATAAATGCACTATAAAATCCCAAACCAAAATGCCCAATAATACTAGCATCTTTGTATTTTTCAATGAATTCTTCTGCACCACTAAAAGCCACCTG
>JANYEP010000145.1 GCA_025363075.1 Chitinophagaceae bacterium
ACAGAGCCTGAAATTATTTTTCCACCACCAGTTACGCTTGTACTATCTGTTGTTGTGCTTGTACTGTACACCAATCCTTGTCGAGCGATGGCAGAACCACCAGTTGCTGATACTGAACCACCACTACTTGCAGCAGTTGCAGTAATACTGCTTGCAGCAGTTGTAGCAACAGTTGGTGGCAACAATGCAACTGTCCAATAGTTGGTTGCTGATGAACTTGAAACACCAGTAAGAGTGCTTGTATAGTTTGGAGATGTGCCAGAAGTACTACCTCCTTGTGAAGTCCAAACAGAACTTACATTTTGATAAATTACTCCATTTATTGGTGCAGTTCCAACTGCATCATTTGTGCTAATCCAAGGAAAAGTAATTGCAGATGATGTAGCATTGATACCACCAATACTCCACATAGCTCTAAGGCTTGTAGCCAAAACTGGAGTGATTGATAATGCTTGCACAGTATAAGTTTGAGAACTACTTGCATTATTTGTAATTGTAACAGGGTTATAGTTTGTTGCATTAAATCCAACAGGAAAAGTAAAACTGCCTGTAGAATATGTAGACTGTACAACACCAGTACCGCTAGTTATGATGTGTTTGTTTGCATTAGGAATACCAGCTACAGTATTCGCAGCAGATAGAATTAAATTGTTACTACCTAAAGATAAATTTCCGTTTGTAAATGTTAGAGTACCGGTGATGGAAGTTCCATTATTGCTTAAGCTAACACCATTGGAGTTATTTATTGTTAAATTGTATACAGTAGTGGGCATACTTGTGCCAGAAACTGCGGAAGAACCACTACCATAAAACTCGTAATTATTGCCGCTATTCAAGGCAGTTGTTCCAGTAACTGTAATAGCTCCATTAACACCCGTAGCCAGTGATGTTTTGATTGTGGCTGCCGTGGTTCCTGATAATGTAAAATTTCCAGCACCAGTTATGCTGTAGCTTCCACAATCCAATATACCATTCACGATCAAAGTTGCGGGACTAATTGCATTTTGTAACGCAAAATTGCTGTTTAGTTGTAGTGTTTTTGTAGATGCAACAACAAATATTACAGCTGAAGAACTTGCAGTTGTGCTCGAATTTACAAACCTTCCTCCAGATTGATTGAAGGTAGCTGTTGAATTACCACCAGTAAAAAAAACAGTATCTGGAGACGCCTTACCACTGGTTAGGCTATCAACAAAAGCACCAGAGCTTAATGCAAAATTACCTCCAATAGAGAGCTTAAATATCTTACTTGCAGAACTTGGAATAAGTGCATTAATGTATGTTCCCCCAGAAATTGTAAAATTTCCAGCTACACTCATATTAATACCACCAGTACCAGTGCCTGTAGTAAAATAACCAGCAGAGCAAACAAAATTTCCTCCAACACTAATTGTAGGTCCATTTGCATCTGAACTTGCATTAGGATTAAATGTACCCCCATCAATAGTTAAATCATTTGTAATCGTTATTGTAGGTGTTCCAGTACTTGTTTGAAGAATTAGTGTACCACTACTAACTTGCAAGGCATTTGCAGTAAGGCTTGAGCCTGCCAAATTAATTGACCCTGTAGTACCGGTGCTACTAATTTTTAGTAAACCATTAACGGTAATTAAATGCCCGCCCATACTTAAAGCAGTTGCATAAGCACTTGGTAAATTAATAGTAAGATTGCCAAAGGTTGGCCAGTCTTTAGATTGGCTTGAAGTATTAAGATTTAGAATATTTACAGTACTTGAGCTGCCAAGTGTTACTGCCCCAGCAGTAGCATTATTTGCAAAAATATCTGCTGTAGGGCTACTTGCTACATTGTGATTGTATGTACCTCCATTATCAATTAATAGTTTGCCCTTCGAAGCAAATGTAATGGCAGTAGTCATTGTTAGGGTAGCACCACCCTCAACTTCTAAAGTAACAGTGTTTGCAGATGTAGCAATCGTCCAAGAAGCACTTATTGTTAAAGTTTGGCTTGTACCAGTGTATGAACTTATTCCACTTGTATTTGTTCCATTTGTTGTAGCACCAGTACCTTGAATAATAAAAATATCTCCAGTAGTAGTGAAATTGCTTGCCGCTGTACCTCCTCCAGCTCTTAGTGTAGTCCAGCTAGCTGCTGTATTAAAAGTTCCTACACCATTCCAGTAATAGGTAGTAGCAAAAACAGAAGATAGCGATAGAGCAAAAATCGCAACCATCAATAAAAATGTTTTCTTAAAATCTGTTATGATGTTTTTTTTGTTATCTTGAAATTCTTGCTTTGAAGTAATTTCAGAAAATAGTAATACTTGTTTCATATAGCTTAATTTAGATGTTTTAATAAATGCTGACGAGGGGGTAATTGTAAGATTTTACAAATAGGTACGTTATTATGTTTTCATATTTTGTTACAAAGCCACAATAAAATAGCTTCCATCAATCGTTATGTAAAGGTAGGCAGAGGCTTTTGATTGAATAATTTCAATCTATGCAAACGCTACCAAAATAAACTAAAACAGAAAGGGCTAATGTGACATTGAATAGGAGAAATGCAACACATCACATTGCGTTACTCGATACCCATAAAATTAAAATAATAAATTCAATATTTATTTCAGCTATTTTTGAAGCCTAACCTTAGTGTGATATGGAGAACAAAAAGTGGTTTGTACTTTACTCAAAACCCCGATGGGAAAAGAAAGTAGATGCTTCTTTAATTAGAAAGGGAATTGAAAGTTGGTGTCCATTAAATAAAGTACAAAAGCAGTGGAGCGATAGAAAAAAAATTATAGAAGAGCCTTTATTTAAATCTTATGTTTTTGTAAAAATTGATGAAGCCGAAAGGGTAGAAGTATTAATGACTCCAGGGGTTTTAAACTTTATTCATTATTTGGGTAAACCTGCTGTTATTCGCGACGAAGATATTGAAACTATCAGGCATTATTTAATGGATTCTGAAGCTAAAATAGAAGTGATTTCGTTAGATGCATTTCAGCAAAATTCAAGGGTAAAAGTTAGTCGTGGTGTTTTTCTTGATGCAGAAGGCACTGTACTCAGAAGCAACAAGAAAAAAGCTTATGTTCAGCTTGAAAGTTTGGGTCAGGTAATGATAGTGGAATTTAAAACAGAATATCTAAAATCAGTGTAAATATAGGCACACAAATAATCACAATTGGTAATAAAATATGTTTTCATTCTTTAGTAAAAAACACGATGACAGTCTAAATCTTTCCTTTTTAGGAGTAGATATGCACTCTCATTTATTACCTGATTTGGACGATGGTCTCCAAAATATGGAACAGACTATTGAGTTTGCAAAAGAGATGCAAGACTTGGGTTATAAAAAATTAATCTGCACACCACATATTTTACCTGGGGTTCACGAAAATACAACTGAAATAATTTTGGCAAGATTGGCAGAAGTAAGAACTGCATTTAAAGAAAATGAAATTTATATTGAAATTGATGCAGCTGCTGAATATATGGTTGGACAAGAGTTTCACGAAGCTATTAAGAATGATGATACACTACTAACATTTGGAAATAAGCATATTTTAATTGAAATGTCCTATGCTGCTCCATCGCAAAACATTGCACAAGTTATTTTTGATTTACGAATAAAAGGATATAGACCAATTATTGCACATCCAGAACGCTACAATTATTACCTTGGCAATAAAGACGCTTATGAAGATTTTATTGTAAGAGGATGTTTGCTGCAAATAAATCTACTTTCTCTAACAGGTTTTTATGGTAAACCTGTGCAAAAAGCTGCAGAATATTTAGTGAAAAATAAAATGGTTTCTTTTATTGGAACCGATATGCACCACCTTGGGCATTTGAATATGACAAAGGAATTTGCTAAAAGCAAATCATTTCATAAAATGGTGAGTGAATTAGACCTGAAGAATCATACTTTGTAACAGTAGGAAGTTTTTTTTACATTATCACAATGCTGCTGTGCGATTTTATTTTACCATTATTAAACACTACTACATAACTACCTCTTGCCAATTTGTGTTGAGAAATAATTGTTGATGTAGCTCCTTGCTTAACGTTAATTTGGTAACAAATTTTTCCTGATTTATCAACAACTTGAATAGTAGCATTTTTAAGTGCAGCAACGTGCTTAACAGTAAATTCTTCTTGTGCAGGATTAGGATAAACAGCAGTAATATCATCTCCAAAAATTGGATTATTAATAGCAGTAACTGTATTGTTTATTTTTACAAAATTGCTATATAATGTATCTGGTGTAACCCCAATTTTATAAGAACCAATTTTGTAATACCAAACACCTGTTGGTAATGTAGCATCATTGATTGCAAAATGAATCAAATTCATATTGGATATGGTGTCTGCAACTTTTGTGTAACCTACAATACTATCATTGCTTCTAAATAACCCATATTTAAAACCATCTTTTACCCAATCTGTAGTGAAACTAATTTGTGCTGTTGTAGTGTTCAATTTAGTTCCAGAAACTGCAACAAAATTTGCGTGAGCATTCCAAGCTGGAATACTATTTAAGTATTTTTCTAAAACAGTATATCCATCAACTGTAAGTGTGGCTCTGTCTGATGCTAAGTTTATATTTAAACCTTCTCTCGTTTCCCACCAGTCAGGCATTCCATCAATATCTGTATCTGTTGGTGCAACGCCAGAAACCAATGTAGGCCAGGCATTCACAGTTGTTGCATAAGGCGTAAGGTGTGGATAGCCACCTTGACAATCTATAATTTTCCCAGTTCTATTTTTTACATTTCCTATGATTCTTTCTTCCAAAGTATCTCTTCCAGGAATTGCAACACCAGCACCAGCAAGCACAGAATTGTAAGCATCTAAAGCAGTTTCTGTATTAATTGTTGGTAATGGGAATGCTGTAGTTACTTTGGCTTGTGTGGTATCAGCAGCAGTGCCACTACTCATTTTTGCACCCAACCAATTATTGTTTGTTACTGTAGGGCTGCCATCCATATAATTTCCAGTTACATAATATTTACCATAGGGCAGAGGGGCTGTGATATATGGATTTATAACCATTGTTTTTGATGATGATTGTGTTGATGGACCATATTTATAGTAGTTATTAATAATATTATAATTTCCACCTTCACCACCATTCGTATTATAAGCACCCCAATTGTAAATTACATTGTTGCTAAACAAACAATTTTCTTTACCAGGAGTAGCACCACCATCTAAGTTTCTACTACCATCAAACCTGCAAGCTCTACCTTGGCAATGTGCCAAAAGATTATGATGAAATGTAGCACTTCTGCCACCCCAAATGCCACCATAACCGTGGTGTTCATAATCTGCATCGCCAGTTTCAAAATGGTAAGAATAATTTAAAGGCTCAGCCATCATACACCACTGAACAGTGGTGCTATCACCTGCATAAACACTGCAAGATTCGTCATCACTCCAGCTAAATGTGCAATGGTCTATAATAATATTTTTTCTACCAGTTGCACTTAATGCATCATCTCCACCACTGCCATTTACCATTCCTAAATTTTGGTTTTTATCGCCTAAACGAAAATGTAAATATCTCACAATAACATTGTCGCCACTAATAGTTGTATTGTGATCTGCAAGACAAATTCCATCGCCAGGAGCTGTTTGCCCAGCAAGCGTTGTATTTTTTTTAATGCTAAGATTTGAGAGCAAATGTATTGTTCCAGATACCTTAAACATAATTGTTTTGTAGGTACCAGGTAATGTAGCCACACCATATCGCAAAGTGCCATAAGTGCCGTCATCAGCCAGGTTTGTAACGTAGTAAACTGTAGTGGGAACAAGGGTTGTGCCTCTTGCACCTTTAGTGTATTTTCCTGCACCTTCTGCTGTGGGAAAAGCAAGTTGCTGGGCAGACAATGTGTTAATGCATATAAAGCAAATAAGAATCGTTAAAATCGTTTTCATTGCGTAAAAATAATAGGAGTTTTAATACTGACCTGTTTTTAGCAACACTAAAGTACAGGCAACGATTGCACTAACTTTATGCTCCTTACACAATGCTATTAATTCATCATTCTCCGTTCCAGGGTTGAAAATGATTCTTTGTGGTTTTAACGAGAAGAAATACTCATAATATTCTTTTTGAAATTTTTCGCTTAAGTATAAAGTAATTGTATCAATATGCTGCAACAAAGGCTTGCCAACTACTATCTCCACATCATTTATTTTACCTACTTTATTGCCAATGGCAAATACCTTGTGTTGTTTTGCAACAAGCAATTTAACAGCCATATTGCTATATCTTTCTATGTTTTCTGATGCCCCGATTACAAGTGTTGTTTTGTTCATAAAAAAATAATTGATGGTGATGATTAAATTGTTTTCTATTTCATTGTAAAGGTCACATATTTCAATCTACTTTCTTTGGCATTATTTTAGTTAATTTGTTTATTAAAATAATAAAAATGAAAAAGCTAATCTTTTTGTTTCTTTTAAGTATAGGATTAATGTCTGCAAAAAATCTTGGTACACCCGATGAAATAGTAAGTGCTTTAAAATCTGGGAATGCTACAGAACTTTCTCCTTTTTTTGATAATTTTATTGACATCACTTTACCAGAAAAAGAAGAGATGAAAAATATGGGCAAAAATCAGGCTGGTATTGCGTTAAAAGCTTATTACGATGAAATTGGCGTTAAAACCTTTCAATTAACTTCTCAAAGAGAAGCTGGTGCAATAATGTATATTACAGGCAAATTACAAGGTAAGGTAAAAAACGTAAACCTTACTATTATGCTTAAAAATACTGGATCAAAATATTCAATTACATCACTAAGAATAGGATAAAATTTTACTTCAATTATTTTCTCAAATCCTCACCAGTAAAGCTCAACGGCAATAAATCTGATGTTTTTGAAATAACGTAAACCTTGCCATCAATTCCACTAAGAATAAGCCTTATAGGATTTTTAAGTCTATCTTCATATTCCAATAAACTTTGCCTGCAAACACCACAAGGGCTGAGGGGTGTATCGCTATGTGTGTTGCTGTTATAATTGTGATAGCTGATAGCCATTGTTTCAATAGCAACATTTGGATAAAGGGTAGATGCAGCTGAAAGCAACGTTCTCTCTGCACAAATAGTTACAGAATAACTTGCATTTTCCTGATTTGTTCCTGTAATAGTTTTTCCATTTTTCAGCAATGCAGCAGCACCAACAAAAAAATTTGAGTAAGGTGCATAAGCAGTTTCAACAATTTTGCGTGCCTTTGTTAAAAGCTTTGCATCAGTTTCCTGCAACTCATCAATTGAATCATACACCTCAAATTCAAACTTGTAATTTTTTTTCTTCATATTTATATTTGAAAGTCAATTCCCCAAAAATTCTTTAAAAGAAAATTTGGGAAATAAAATTAAGGGTATAGCGTGAATGATTGCATTAAAATATATGCAGAGAAGAATTGATGTTATCCTTTTACAAAAACAATCTTACTTTCATAGCCTTAAAAAAACGAATTGCAAAATGAAAAAATACAGCGTTCAGGAAATAGCCCAAAAACTAAATGGTGTGCTTGTTGGTAATACTACAACCCTTGTTACAGGACCTGAGCAATTGGAATATGCATCCAATGAGCAAATTACTTTTATTGGCAATAAAAAATATGTGAAACTCTGGGAAACTTCCAATGCCTGTGCTGTTATTGTAAACGCTGATATTGATCTGAAGCCCAGTAATAACAGGGCTTTGATAAAAGTAAAAAACGCCGATATTGCAATGGCAGAGCTGCTTGAAATGTTTTTGCCAGATACTCCTGTATTTGATGAAGATATTCACGCAACAGCAGTTATTCATTCAACTGCAATAATGGGTAACAATTGCAAGATTGGAGCTAATTGTTATCTTGGTAAAAATGTAAAACTTGGCGATGGAGTTGTTCTATATCCCAACACAACAATTTTAGATAACACAACTATTGGCAATTATACTACCATCTGGAGTGGAACAGTTGTGAGGGAAAGGTGTGTGGTTGGAAGCCATTGCATCATTCACCCAAATGTTACCATTGGTGCAGATGGCTTTGGCTTTAGACCTTCGCCTGATGGAAAAGGACTATTGAAAATTCCACATATTGGCAATGTAATTATTGGTAATGGTGTGGAAATTGGTTCAAGCAGTTGTGTTGACAGAGGCAAGTTTAGTGCAACAGTTGTAGGCGATGGTTGCAAGATTGATAACCTTGTGCAAATTGGTCACAATAGTAAAATGGGACGTTGTTGCATTATGGCTGGAAGCAGTGGACTTGCAGGTTCTGTAACGCTTGGTGATGGTGTTATTATTGGTGGAGGGGCTTGCATTAGCGACCACGTAACACTTGGCAATGGCGTGCAGGTTGGTGGTTGCAGTGGCGTAATTAATGATGCAGAAGACGGCAAAAAATTAATGGGTTATCCTGCTGTTGATGCAAGAGAGCAAATGAAACAATGGGTTGTTATAAGAAAACTCGCAAGAGATGCTAAATAAATAAAAAGCTGCCTTTTTAAAGAGCAGCTTTTTTTAATCATCAAAAAACCAAAACAAACTATTTTATATCGGGTTGAGGGGTATATCGCAAATAAGGCTTTATGATTTTGCAGGAGTAGCTACGCTGTAGTTTGCAGTTAATTGCAAAGAATCAATCACCCGCAAAACCTCGTGAAAGTTTCGCCCTGTAGATGCAGGGTAAGTAATCATTAGTTTCACTTTTTTATCGGGACCAATAATAAATAAAGAACGCACAGTGAAGGTTTCAGAAGCATTAGGATGAATCATATCATAGGCATTCGCTACAACTTTATTTTCATCGGCTATAATAGGAAAATCAACTGTACAGTTTTGTGTTTCGTTAATATCATTCTTCCAGCTAAGGTGTTTTTCTATTGGGTCAACACTTACTGCAAGCTCTTTTATATTTCTTTTTTCAAATTCATCTTTCAGTAAAGCAGTTCTGCCGAGTTCTGTGGTACAAACAGGCGTAAAATCTGCAGGATGCGAAAATAAAACGCCCCAGTTGCTGCCTAAATATTCGTGAAAACTAATTTCGCCTTCGGTTGTTTGTGCTGTAAAGTCGGGAGCAATATATCCTAATCGTAAACTCATAGTATTAAATTTTAAGTTGTGAAAATAATGACCAAATTAATAGTAAAACAGTAATTTCTTGTTTTGTATTTGGCTACTGATAACTATTTAAACATACTATCAGCAACACCTTTGTTGATGGTGTAGCTGGTGTAGGTAAATTCTACCTTGCCTTTTTTATGTTTTAGCTTTGCTTTTTCTTCTGGCTTCATATCATCGTCGAAATCGAGGGTAACGCCTTTTGGCATTTTATAATCCTTTACGTTAAAACTAAAAATCATTTTATCTGGCAAACCAAGGTTGGCATAAGTATTATAAAACATTTCCATTTCAAAACTTCCATTTTCTCTTGTAGTTGTTGCCGATTTTTTGATGAGTGAGTTAGCTTCATCAATGTATAGCGTAGTAATAATTATTTCACTGTTGTCATCTGTTGGCAATAGTTTAATCACTTTAGTTTTAATGCCACTTACTACTGCTTCTCCTGCATCAATGGTAGTGCAGTTTGCCATTCCCAAAATAGACGAAGTATTCATACTAATTCCACCTTTTGGTAAAATAGAAATGCCTTTGTCTTTTACTATTTTTAGCCTGTTGGGTTTTTTATAATAAACCTTCACTTTGCCAATGGGAGCTTTAATGAAAGCCACGTCAGTCTTCATTTTAGCTTCAGCTACATAATCATTTACTTGCTCCAATTTTGCTTTAACTTTCTTAATAAGTGCATCGGCATTTTGTGCATTTGCGAATGAAATATTTAAGAGTAATAAACAAGCTGTAATAATTTTTTTCATACTAAAAATTTATAATCCTAAACTAACTAAGTATATCCTTTTTCTTTAAAAAATATGCCGATAAAGAAACCAAACCAACAATGTGTGCAATCAATATTAACGCAGAATTGATAATCTTATCTGGTCGTTGAATAGAGCCTGCAATGCTTTCATTATCGGCGTTCACCCTCACATCAAAAAACTCCTTCCACGCTACCATATGTGTAGTAAACATAAATGGCTTTATTTTATTAAACAATGGAATACTCATTGTGCTAAAAATAGTAAATACAATAATGATGCTCATTGTTGCAACTATTGGTCCTATTGAGTTTTCGGCAAATTGTGACAAGAAAAAAGCAACTGCTGCTACTGTAACCATTGCTAATGCAGCAAAGAAAAAAGCACCTAAATATCTCCACATAATATCGTTGGATGCAATTTGCACGGCATAGTTATTTTTTACAAGGAAAATATCATCTGTGCCAAAAATAAAAATGCTAACAAAGAGAGCTAAAAATGCTATCCAAACCAAGAGTAACAAGGTATAAACAGTAGCTGCTAAAAACTTTGCAACCACAAATTGCGTTCGTGTTATAGGCTTTGATAACAACAATCTCAATGTTCCCATATTAGCTTCTCCACTTATCATATCGGCAGCAATTAATGCTATTAAAAGTGGCACGTGAATGAGTAAAAGATTGAGTATGCAGAAGCATACAAAATAACCATTGCAAAGTTTTCCATCAACTTGCAATGTATTTGATAAATCTCCCAAAACAAACTCAATGTATTCTTTGCCATCAACTTTTAATCCCAATTGAATAATGGTAATCAAAGCCGTCATTGCAGCAAAAGCAATATATGTTCTAGGTCTTTTAAAAATTTTGTATAGCTCTACTTTAAACAGTGTGTACATAATTGCCTTTGGTTACTTTTAAAAAATAGTCTTCTAAACTGTGGCGTTGTTGCAAAGAGTAAATATCAATATTCATCTCAACCAGATTGCGATGCAATGATGGTATTTGATTTTTATTAAGTGTTAATGAAACTATATTGTTTGTAATGGGTTGTAAATGGCTTGCCCAGCTTGAGTTTGAAAGTAATTGATAAGTATTGCCATTATTACTCGACTCAATTTCAACAACAGTTTGATTAGGATCAAGCAGTTCTTGTTTAGTGCCTTCAATAATTTTTTTGCCTTTATCTATAATCAAAATTCTGGTAGCAACTTGTTCAATTTCGTTGAGCAAATGTGATGAAACCATAACAGTTTTTTTTTGCTCTTTGCTAAGGTTGATGATGAGTTTTCTAATGTCTGCAATACCTTGTGGATCTAAGCCATTGGTAGGCTCATCCAATATTACCAATGCTGGATTATGTATCAATGCGATGGCGATTCCAAGTCTTTGTTTCATTCCTTGCGAAAAGCCTTTTACTTTATCTTTTGCCCTGTCTGCCAATCCTACAACTTCAAGTTGATTCATTAGCAATTGCTCCGAAACCTTGCAGCCACTTAGCTTTGCAAATATTTTAAGGTTATCGTAAGCACTTAAATATTTATACAAATCTGGTCTTTCAATCATTGCACCAATTTGTGCAAGAATTTCTTTTCTGTGTGTTAAAAGCGATTTGCCAAATAGTTCAACTTTGCCAGAAGTTGGGGCTATCAAGGTCAGCAACATTCTAATTGTAGTGCTTTTGCCAGCACCATTTTGCCCAAGAAAACCATAAACATCACCTTCGTTTACTGTGAATGATAAATTATTTACAGCTTGAAGTTTGCCAAAGGTTTTACAAAGACCTTCAACATTAATAATTTCAGGCATATTTGATTGATGTTTTAAATGCGTTGCAAAAGAAAAGCAAATTTGAATACTAACTAATTGTTATTTTGTACCAACAAGATTTTAACACTTAATGTCAATAACAGCTTCTATAAATTCCAAAATTGTTATCATTGATAACTACGATTCGTTTACTTACAATCTTGTGCATCTTGTAGAGAAAATTGTGAACACTGATGTTACTGTTTTTTTGAACGATGAATTTGAAATGGAACAACTAAAAGCGTTTGATAAAATCATTCTTTCTCCTGGTCCAAGTTTACCACAAAACGCTGGTAAAACATTGCAGGTAATTGAAACATATAAATCAAGCAAATGTATATTGGGCGTGTGTTTGGGGCATCAGGCTGTTGGTGTGGCATTTGGTGCAAAGCTTAAAAATTTAGATACTGTTTATCACGGTATAGAAACCAATATTAATATTGCAAATGATGCATATAAAAATGCAAAAAGTTTATTTAAAAATATACCAATGCCAATGCTTGTAGGTCGCTACCATAGTTGGGTAATTGATACTGAAAATTTACCAAATGATTTAGAGATTTCTGCGACTGACGATAATGGAAATATTATGGCAATAGAACATAAAACTTTTGACGTTAAAGGAGTTCAGTTTCACCCAGAAAGTATAATGACAACAAAAGGAGAGGAGTTGATGCGAAATTGGATATTGTGATAGCCTTATTAACGCTTCAATTTATATTTGTATCAAATTATTTATTTTAGAAATGAAGAAAGCGATATTACTATTTATTACTTGTTCAACTATTTTTATTGGTGGTGCAAATGCACAAAATAAAAAAGGGATTGCAAAGCCTGTTGCTAAAGAAACTAAAAAGCAAATTACTAAAGTTGCACCTATTGTTGAAAATGACAGCCTTGTTTGGACTACAGATATTTTTAAAGCAGACTCTGTTTCAAGAAAAACGCATAAACCCATTTTTGGATTTTTTACTGGTAGCGATTGGTGTGGCTGGTGTCATAGACTCGAAAGGGAGGTTTTCGAGAAAGAAGCTTTTAAAAAATGGGCAAAGCAAAATGTTGTTTTGCTCGAGCTTGATTATCCACGAAAAAAACAATTACCACCAAACCTGCAACAACAAAATGCCCAGTTGCAGCAAGCGTTTCAGGTACAAGGCTATCCAACAATATGGATGTTTTACATTGAAAAAGATGGCGAAACAAATAACATAAAATTAAACGCATTAGGTTCTTTGGGTTATCCTCGTAACCCAATTGAAGGAAAAGAAGAAATTGCTTTTCTTGAAACTGCTAATGAAATTTTAGCTAAAGGGAAAGCTGCGAAATAGTTAGGTTGCCCCAATCTTAAGGTAGTTGATGGCTTTTCTTTTTGTCATTAACTTTCATCAAATACATTTGCGGCAATAAAAAAAAGCAAGCACAATGAAAGTAATGAAATTTGGAGGCACAAGTGTTGGAAAGCCAGAAAGAATGCACCAGGTTGCAACGTTAATTACCAACGAAACAGAACCAAAAATTGTTGTGCTAAGTGCTTTAAGTGGTACTACCAATGCACTTTCAGAAATCAGTCATCAACTTTCGTTGGGATATAAAGTGCCTGCCAAGCAAAAAATTGATGCACTTGAAACATATTATAAAAACTTTATTGAAACCTTGGTTGTTACTAAAGAAGGTAAAGATGAAGCAGAAAAAATAATTGGTGAACATTTTGAGTTTTTGAATATCATTTTAAAAATATCATACAGCGATGCACTAAATAAAGATATTCTGGCACAAGGCGAACTGCTTAGCACTAAACTCTTTTGTGTTTATTTAAGAGAAAAAAATATAGCCCACACATTTCTTCCTGCATTGGAATTTATGTGTATTGATGAAAACGAAGAACCAAGACTGGAAAGGATTGTACGTCGTTTAAATGCCTTGTTGAAAGATGCTAAAGATGAGACTATTTTTATTACACAAGGATATATATGCAGAAATGCAAGGGAAGAAGTTGATAATTTAAAACGTGGTGGAAGTGATTATACTGCGTCTTTAATTGCAGCTGCAATTAATGCAAGTGTGTGTGAAATATGGACAGATATTGATGGTATGCACAACAATGACCCAAGAGTTGTTGATAAAACATTGCCCATTGAACAATTAAGTTTTGAGGAGGCTGCATAGCTTGCCTATTTTGGAGCAAAAATTTTACATCCTGCCAGCATTTGGCCTGCGCAATATTTTAATATCCCGGTTAAATTATTAAATACGTTGCAACCTTCAGCAAAGGGAACGCTTATAAAAAGCGAGGCCGGAAGTGTAGGTGTAAAAGCAGTGGCAGCAAAAGATTTCATTACTGCTATAAAAATTAAAAGCAGCCGCATGCTGCTGGCGTATGGTTTTTTAAGAAAAATATTTGAAGTGTTTGAAAAGTACCGCACGTCTATCGATATGGTTACAACTTCTGAA
>JANYEP010000201.1 GCA_025363075.1 Chitinophagaceae bacterium
TCGTTGCAATGTTACTTGTTCTGGCAATGCTGCAACCTCTACACCAATACAAATCACAACAGCAGCAGGGGTTTCAGGAATTTTTACTATAAACAGTTCTTCACTTACAGGTGGAACAAATTTTCAAAGTTTTGCAGATGCTATCAACTATATTTCTTGTGGTGTCAATGGTCCTGTTGTGTTTAATGTTACACCATTAAGTGGCCCTTATTATGAACAGGTTTCTATTCCATTTATTGGTGGTACTTCAAACACAAACACCATTACTTTTAATGGCAATGGAGAAGAACTTGCATATAATGGAGCAGGGAACAATCACCCTGTGCTTACCTTAAATGGTGCAAACCACATTATCGTTGATAGTTTAACTATTGATTGTACTACTGGAGGTTTGGGTTGGGGTGTTTTATTTACCAATCAAGCCGATAGCAATATTCTTCGCAAATGCAACATTACAGTTAATGCTATATCAACTGCTACAGATTATAACATTGGTGTTGCTATCAATGGTTCTTCATCAAAAACTGCTGGTGGTGGTAGCAATGGAAGTTATAATCTTATTACAAACAATACTATTATTGGTGGAGAATATGGAATTTATATCTATGGTGCTGGAATGAAAAATGTGGGCAATAAAATAATCAATAATATTATCAAAGACTTTTATCATCACGGAATTGCTGTTCAAGACCAACCTCAAGGATTAGAAATTAGCAATAACGATATTTCAAGACCGACAAGAAATAATAACCAAGCTTTAATTGCTGGAATATACATTGCTTCTGGCTGCTCTAATGTTTTAATTGAAAAAAATAAAGTACATAACTTATGTGATGCAAACCTGACAAATTCACCTCAAACTGATGGGATTTTTATTGCATCGGCTGCATCTCAAGGCAACGAAAATAAAGTTATTAATAACATTATTTATAATATGAATGGCAGTGGTGCAGTAAATGGAATTGTTAATCTTGGGGGTTCTTATATGCAAGGCTATCACAACACTATTGTAGCAGATGACCCTACTGCATCAAATGGTCAGGCTTATGGTTTTTGGCAACTTAACAAAGCAACAAACATTGATTTTTCAAATAATATTATCTCAATAACTCGTTCTGGAAATGGTGGTAGAAGATGTGTAAATTACGAATCAATCAACAGCACGAATCCTTTTATCTCAAACCATAATGTTCTTTATTTAAATTGCCCAACCAGCAGTGATGCAGCAGTTGGAGGATTAAGTTATGTAAAATATATTACCCTTTCAAATTGGCAAGCTGCCAATAATAATTCTTACGATCAGCAATCCATTGCAACAGATCCTATATTCACAAATTCTGCAAGTTTTGATTACATACCATCATCTGCACAGGTAAATAATACTGGCATAAACGAAGGAGTTGCAACAGATATTTTAGGAAATGTCAGGGGCATTTATCCAGATCCTGGAGCTTTTGAATTTTCTTCTACAGCCTGCACCAATCCTGCAATTGCTGGTGTTGCACTATCATCAAAAATCGATTTATGCCAAGGCAACTCTTTTGGTTTAAGCTTACTTGGAAATAATTTTGGTGAAGGTCAAACTTATCTATGGCAATCATCTGTTGATAGCATTAATAATTGGACAAATATTGGAACAGCAACACCAAACCCACAATTAACAGTTACACCAAATGCGTCAAACTATTACCGTTGTATTGTGCAATGTAGTGGAGGAGCAGTTGCCTATTCTACAAACGTGCGAGTTACAGAAGCTGCAATACTTTCAGGGACTTACACCATTAACAATAATGCAGCAACTGGTGGTGCTAACTTCCAAAGCTTTGGTGATGCAATGAGTGCTATTCGTTGTGGCATTAGTGGACCAGTTGTATTTAATGTTGTTGCTACAAGTGTAAGCTATGCAGAGCAAGTTACCATTCCAAGCATTAAGGGAAGCTCTGCTACAAACACAATAACTATTAATGGTAATGGGGCTACAATTTTATACAGTTCAAATAGCCAGCAAAGTCCAGCTGGGCTTATATTAGATGGTGCTGATCACGTTATTATTGATAGCTTAGTAGTTGATGTTACTGGTGGAAATTATGGCTGGGGAATATTGTTAATGCACCAGGCAGATAGTAATATTATTCGTAAGTGTGTAGTAGTTGCAAGAACTGATTATTCAAACCAATCATCAATGGGAATTGTAATTGCAGGCTCTACCACAAACCTTGGCAGCTATGGCAATAACGGCAACTATAATTCAATAATTGATAATACAATAATTGGCGGAAGCAGCGGTGTTTATTTATTTGGCAATCCAAACTCTACAACTCAAAATATTCATAATGTTGTTCGTAGAAATAAAATTACAGATATGCACAGTTCAGGTGTTTATGCATACGCACAATCTGCTGGTTTAGAAATTGGAGAAAACGATATTTCGAGACCAACAAGACAAATTACACAAGGTGCAGCAGTGGGTGTTTATCTATATCCTGGATGTACTGGTGCATTGGTAGAAAAAAATAAAATTCATAATTTATTTGATGCAATGCCAAATAGTACAGCAGCAACGTATGGCTTTTACAATAGTGCAAACCCAACTGTTGGCAACGAAAACATAATTGTAAATAATTTGATATATAATATGAATGGAAAAGGAACACAGTATGGATTTTATTGTGGTTCTTCAACCAACAATTATAAAATATATCACAATACACTTTCATCAGATGACCTAAATGGAGCAAGTGGAGATGTATATGGTTTGTATCAGTATTCAGTTGCTACAGGCATTGATTTTAGGGATAATATTATTTCTATTTCTCGCACCAATGGAACTACAAGATGTATTTCAATTGGAGATACTGCTGCTGGTGTTTTAAGCAACAACAATGTCCTTTATTGCCCTAATGGAAATATTGGTAAAGTGCAGGGGGTTGATTATGTAACCCTATCAGACTGGCAAGCTACTAATCACAATAAATATGATCAACTAAGTGTTAGCACAGACCCAATATTTTTGAACAGTGGTGTTAATGATTACAAACCTTCTGCAACACTAATAGATAATATTGGTGCAGCTTTGGGAATTGTTGATGATATAAATGGCACTATTAGAAGCATAGGAAAACCTGATGCTGGT
>JANYEP010000195.1 GCA_025363075.1 Chitinophagaceae bacterium
AAATATTTTCATAATATAGATCATCTAAACACTTATGGTGCTTCTATTTTCAGCAGTGTATTTGCCGATAGTTTAAATAACCTAAACAATAAATAATATTAAATGCTTTTCAATTCATTTTCTTTTTTTATTTTTATTGTAATTGTTGTTCCTGTATTCTATTTACTTTCTCACAAATACAGATGGTTACTGCTTTTGGTGGCAAGTTGTTTTTTTTATGCATTTTATATTCCTGCCTATTTGTTGGTGCTTTTTACTATTATTACAATAGACTATTTTGCTGCAATACAAATTGAAAAGGCAGCACAAAAGCATAAGAAAAAATATTTATTGCTAAGCCTTTTTGGCAACTTGGGCATTTTGTTTTTCTTTAAGTATTATGATTTTTTTGCCAATAATTTAAATCATATTACAAGTATTTTCCCTTTCATCAAAACAAGATTATTACACCTCGATATCATTCTGCCAATTGGTCTTTCGTTCCATACTTTTCAAGCAATTAGCTATATTGTAGAGGTGTATAGAGGTGAACAAAAACCTGAAAAACATTATGGTGTTTATGCTTTGTATGTAATGTTTTTTCCACAGTTAGTAGCTGGTCCTATTGAGCGTCCACAAAATATGTTGCACCAGTTTCATACAGAGAAAAAACTTAATCTCGATAATATCGCCTCAGGCATCAGGTATATTCTTTGGGGCTTATTTATGAAGGCAGTAATTGCAGATAGATTGGCATTTCCTGTTGATACAGTTTTTAATAATCCAGGTGCTGGGTGGTCTGGGTTATCTGTTGTGATAGCGACACTTTTTTTTGCTATACAAATTTATTGTGATTTTGCAGGTTACAGCTATATGGCTTTTGGTATTGCAAGGTTAATGGGCTTTAAGTTAATGGTTAATTTTCGCCAACCATATTTCTCAAAAAACATTAGTGAATTCTGGACTCGTTGGCACATTTCATTATCAACTTGGTTTAAAGATTATGTTTACATCCCACTTGGTGGCAACAAGGTTGGTCAATCAAAATTATTCTTTAACCTGCTGATTGTTTTTTTATTAAGTGGCTTATGGCATGGTGCAAGCTGGACTTTTGTCGCTTGGGGATTATTTCATTGCTTGTTTATTATTTCGTATCATATTTATAAAAAATGTTTTCCACAAATAAAGGCCTCAAATGCAATAGCAACAATGGTTACGTTTACTGCTGTTTGTTTTGGTTGGATATTTTTCAGGGCTAAAAATATGCACGATGCAAAGCTATTGTTTGGTGGCATTTTTCATTTTTCAAAAAAATATATTAGCATTCTTGATGATGGTACACACGGCATTAGAGCAGGTGTTTTGGGCTTGCCAGTTTGGAGTTTTATGTATTGTTTATTTTTAGTTCCTGTTTTTTTATATTTAGATTATTTGGTAGCAAATGGCAGAGCATCTGCCTTAAAAACAAAGCCACTTTTTGTAAGGTGGTGTGTTTACAATGCTATTGTTGTTATCATTTTTTTGCTTGGCATTTTTGGTTTTAGAGAATTTATTTATTTTAAATTTTAACCAGTGAAAAACAATTTCAAGCTTTCTATATTTTACATATTCAGCATTATTTTTATTCTTTTTTTAATAGATAATTTTTTGGCATTTACTGTGAAAAAATGTGATACAGGAAATTTAGGAAAAGTCAATAAAATTTTCAACAATACCAGTAAGCCACAAATTGCAATATTTGGTCCATCGGTTGGTTTAAATGGGTTTAACTCTTTGCAATTACAAAATCAAACACATAAAACTGTTTACAATTTTTGTCTCGAGGGAACTTTGTTTACGCAATATGAAGGCTTAATAAACGAATTGAATGAACGTAGCAAAACAACTGAAACATTAGTGTTATCAGAGTTTATTTACACTTTTGAACCAAGAAAAGAAATTGTTGAGGTAGAGAATTATTTGCCCTATTTAAGCAACAATAATGTTTACACATCGCTATATGCAGTTAATCCAGAAGTTGCATTTAAGTGCCGCTACATTCCTTTCTACAGACTAATTGCATCAACTTACCATTACTACAATAGTTCGTTAAAAGGGACGAAAAATTTAATTTCAAAACCGAAAAAAAACACCGATACGTTAATGGGCTTTTTTCCAGTAGATAAGAAGTGGAATAAAAATGAAGATGCCTTTCTTGCAACAACAACACATTTAAGTATTCCCATAGACAGCAATATTGTAAAGGAATATACCAAGTGTGTTAGTGCGTTAAGACAAAAAGGTAGAAAAGTAATCATTACCATTACGCCTATTTATATTCCTAAAGGGCAAACTGCTGTTGACTTAGCACCCCTTAGAAACACCTTTAAGGAAATTGCAAAAAAAACAAATTCAACATTTTGGGATTTTAGCGAAGCAATGGTTGATAAAAAATATTTTCATAGTGTTAATCATCTTAATGCTTATGGTGCTGCTGTGTTTAGTAGTTTGTTTGCCGATAGTTTAAACAGAATGAAATAAAAGACTTAGTGTTTTTAACCCAATAATCATCTTCTCCATATTCAAATTTTTCTTACATTCGTTCTCGATGACTAACGAGCAACAAATAGCAATTGAGCCAATATTACCCAAATATGATTTGAACGATGCTGATGAAAAAAAATTAATTCTTCGTCATTATCGATCACTACTTCGTCAGCTAGGAACTAAACTTAAAAGAGGTGATAAAATACTGGTACGCCAAGCATTTGAAATGAGTGTTGAAGCTCATAAAAGTATGCGTAGAAAAAGTGGTGAGCCATACATTTTGCACCCCCTTGCTGTTGCTTCTATTTGTGTTGAAGAGATAGGGCTTGGAGTGCGTAGTACTATTTGTGCTTTACTACACGATACTGTTGAAGATACTGATATTACACTTGAAGATATTGAACGTGAATTTGGAACAGAAATAGCCAAAATTGTTGATGGCTTAACGAAGATTTCAAATGTGATGGATGCCAACACATCGCAACAAGCAGAGAACTTTAAAAAGATTTTATTAACACTTACAGATGATCCAAGAGTAATATTGATAAAGCTTGCAGATAGGCTGCACAATATGCGTACACTTGACTCTATGAAGAGGGAAAAGCAGTTGAAAATTGCTTCTGAAACAGTGTGGGTTTATACGCCTTTGGCACATAGAATGGGGTTGTATAAAATCAAGTCCGAGATGGAAGATTTGGCAATGAAATACCTTGAGCCAGATGTTTACAAAGACATTGCAAAAAAACTTGCTGAAACTAAAATCTCACGCAACAAGTACATCAATGAATTTATTAAACCTCTTCAGGAAAAGATAGAAAAGACTGGTGTTAATTTTGAAATTTATGGTCGCCCTAAAAGCATACATTCCATTTGGAATAAAATAAAAAAGCAAGGAGTTTCCTTTGAGCAGGTGTATGATTTATTTGCAATCAGAATTATTCTTACATCAACTTTAGAAAACGAAAAAGCAGATTGCTGGAAAGTCTATAGCATAATTGCAGATGCCTACAACCCACGACCAGAAAGGCTTAGAGATTGGTTGAGTAATCCAAAGAGTAATGGATATGAAGCTTTGCATACAACAGTTTTAGGTCCACAAGGCAAATGGGTAGAAGTGCAAATAAGAACTGCAAGAATGAATGAAATTGCAGAAAAAGGATTGGCTGCTCACTATAAATATAAAGAAGGTAGCACTAGTGCAAGTGAAGATAGATTTGACCAATGGTTCTCGCAAATTAGAGAAGTGATCAATAACCAAGATACCGATAGCATTGATTTTTTGCAAGACTTTAAAACTTCTTTTCTTGCAGAAGAAATTTATGTTTATACGCCTAAAGGCGAAATAAAAATGTTGCCAAAAGGTAGCTCTGCACTTGACTTTGCTTTCTCTATTCATAGTGCTGTTGGTAGTAAATGTATTGGTGCGAAAGTGCATCATAAATTGGTGCCAATAAGTTACAAACTTCGCAGTGGCGACCAAATAGAAATTATAACAAGCAGCAAGCAAAAACCCAATGAAGATTGGCTTCAATTTGTTGTAACAGCCAAAGCAAGAGGCAAAATAAAAGAGGCGTTAAAGGAGGACAAGAGAAAAATTGCAGAAGATGGAAAATATATTTTGCAAAGAAAAATAGAGGGAATGGGTGCAGCTTTTACACCTGGTAATATTGATGAAGTTGCTATATTTTATAAGCTATCTTCTCATCTTGATTTGCTTTACAAAATAGCTGTTAAAAACATTGATTTAAAAGAGCTGAAAGACTTTCAGGTAATTGGAAATAGGCTTGAGCAACCTAAGCAAGCTCCTGTTGAAAAAGTAGAACCTGTTTATGACCCTAATCAGGCAAAGCCATTAACAAAAAAAGATACAGAGCTTATTATTTTTGGTGAAAGCAGCGACCAGATTCAATATGAACTTGCCAAGTGTTGTAAGCCTATTCCTGGCGATAATGTTTTTGGCTTTATAAGCATTGGAAAAGGAATGGTAATTCATAGAACCAATTGTCCTAATGCACCACAGCTGATGGCTAATTATGGACATAGAATTGTGAGAACTAAGTGGGCAAAGAACAAAGAAATTTCTTTTTTAACTGGGCTTAAAATTATTGGTATGGATGATGTTGGTGTTATCAATAAAATCACAACTATCATTAGTGGTGAGTTGCGTATCAATATTGCAGGATTGAGTATTGAAAGCGATTCTGGCTTATTTGAAGGAATGATAAAAGTCTTTGTTCACGATAAAGAAGAGCTTGAAGAGCTTGTAGTACGCCTTAAAAATTTAAATGGTATTCAGAGTGTTGATAGATTTGATACAGAAGAATAACAAATACTACAAAGCCTCGTCCACCAAGCGTTTCAACTCTTTATACCTCTCGTTTCTTCCCTTGCTTTTTATATTGAATGTAAATAAAATTGCACAATATTTCTTGTCATTATCAACCCAGGGAAAAGTGCCAAATAAACCTGGACTTGTAACTGCATCAGAACGTTTGTTACCTGTTGCATCATCCATTACCCATTCACCAAAGCCATAGCTCCAATCGCCTGCTTCTGTTGGGCTGTAAACAACTTTTGTATCTTTTGCCACACGATTTTTTTGCGTTTCAATAATCGAATTTTTATTAATGATTTGTTTACCATTAAACATTCCTTCATTCAAAATCATTTGTAAAAAATTCAAGTAATCTTTTGGTGTGCTAAATGCACCACCTGCTGCCAATGGCACAGGCACATTACCAAAATCTGTGTTATTCATCTGCAATGGTTTTGCAATTTTTTCTTGAAAAATAGTTTCAAAATTTTTGTTGCTTATCTTTTCTAAAATGGCTGCAACTATTTGTAACCCTGCATTTCCATAGTGAAATGTTTTGCCAGGTTCGCCCTCCATTGGTGCATTGGCAATGCTGTCAATGGCTTCTTGCATCGTGTTCCAACCATTATCTTTTTTGTTTTTAAATTTCTCTAATTTTTTCTTTAAACCCAATTTCTTTTCTGGCTCTTCACCACTATCATCATTACTTCCATTCATTGTTGCAGCAACACCAGTTTGCTTAATACCTGTTAAATGAGATAAGCATTGCCACACTTTAATATTGCCTTTTTTATATGTAGTCATTACAGGCAAAAACTTGCCAATCGTATCTTCCAAATTAAGTTTGCCTTCATCAACAAAAGTCATAGCCAGTGCAGCTGTTAGCCATTTACTACAACTTGCGATGCGTTGTTTTGTATCACTATTAAAATCACTCAAATCAGCTTCCTTACCAGTCTTTTTTGCTACCCATTTTGCACCAAATTTTTGCTTTTTGCTTATCTCGTTTTTTGTTTGTTCGTACACAATCTTTCCATCTTTATAAATCAGCATTACAGCACGACCACCTAAATATTTAATATTGTCATCAAGCCAATTACTTACTTTATCAAAATTTTGTGAGAATGAAAACTGAAATAATAACAGTCCTGCAACAAATAATCGGAAATGAAGACAGTTAAATTTATTTTTATATGCCATAGTAGGTAGATTTTTGATATGGATTATGATTTGAGCAATTGGTTTAACAAAAATAAGAATTATGAATTTGAATAACTATACAATCAAAGCCCAGGAAATCGTGCAAGCTGCACAGCAAAAGGCTTTCAACAATAATAATGTGAATATTGAAACGAACCATTTGCTAAAAGTTTTACTTGCAGATGAAGATAGTAGCGTACAATATTTATTGAAAAAAAATAATGTAAATACTGCTTTTGTAGAAACTAAAATTGATGAAAGTATTGCACGTTTACCAAAGCAAATAAATGGCGAAGCTGCACAAAATATTGGGCGAGATTTAAACACAGCTTTTCTAAAAGCAAATGCTTCGCTAAAACAATTTGGAGATGAATTTATTAGTGTTGAGCATCTGATGCTTGGCTTGTTGCAAGTAAATGATGATACTGCAAAAATTTTGAAAGATGCTGGGCTTACAGAAAGAGGATTAGTTACTGCTATTAAAGATTTACGCAAAGGCTCAACAGTAAATTCTCAAACGCAAAATAACCAGTTTGAAGCATTGAAAAAATATGCAAGAAATTTGAATGAATCAGCCGCTTCTGGCAAACTTGATCCAGTTATTGGGCGTGATGAAGAGATAAGAAGAACGCTCCATATTTTAAGTAGAAGGAGTAAGAATAATCCTATACTTGTTGGTGAACCTGGTGTTGGTAAAACAGCCATAGCAGAGGGTTTGGCAATGAGAATTGTAAATGGTGATGTACCAGAAAATTTAAAATCTAAGATTTTATATAGCCTTGATATGGGTCAATTAATAGCTGGTGCAAAATACAAAGGCGAGTTTGAAGAAAGGCTGAAAGCTGTAGTGAAAGAAGTGGCAGATAGTGATGGTGAAATTATTTTGTTTATTGATGAAATACACACTTTAATTGGTGCTGGTGGTGGTGAGGGTGCAATGGATGCTGCTAATATTTTGAAGCCTGCATTGGCTCGTGGAGAGTTAAGAGCAATTGGTGCAACCACTTTAAATGAGTATCAAAAATATTTTGAAAAAGATAAAGCACTTGAAAGAAGATTTCAAAAAGTAATGGTAGATGAACCCAATGTTGAAGATGCTATTTCTATTTTGCGTGGATTGAAAGACAGATATGAAACGCATCATCACGTTCGTATAAAAGA
>JANYEP010000216.1 GCA_025363075.1 Chitinophagaceae bacterium
TATTTTCGTAATACCTTTTGCAGATTCAATATTGGTGAAAGAAATTAAAGTAGGCAAGAACATAATTGCTTGTGCAAAAATGATTGGCATTACACCAGCACTGTTTACTTTAATAGGAAGAAATTGACGAGAGCCTGCAACATCTAAATCTTTACTACCAACTATTTGTTTAGCGTAATTCAAAGGTATTTTTCTAAGACCTTGCACCAATATAATTAAGCCCATAATAATTGCGATGAGTATAACTAATTCAGCCAAGAAAATTAATGGTTGTCTAACTTCAAATTCTTGCATAATAGATTGAGGTAAACGTGCAAGAATACCTACCATAATAATAATTGAAGTACCATTACCCAAACCTTTATCTTGAATTCTTTCACCTAACCACATTACAAACAAAGTACCTGCTGTGAGTGTAACAACTGTGATAAAAGTAAACAAGAATCCTTCTAACATTATTGCTTGGTGATAATTACCTTGTGGTGATGTAAGATAAGCAACATAAGCTCCAGCTTGAAATGCTGTAACAATAACCGTCAGGTATCTTGTCCATTGATTAATTTTCTTTCTTCCACTTTCGCCTTCATTCTGAATTTTCTTCAATTGAGGAACAAGAATTGTCATCAATTGCATAAAGATAGAAGCTGAGATGTAAGGCATAATACCCAATGCAAAAATGGATGCTTGAGAGAACGCTCCACCAGCAAATGCATCAAATAAACCTAATAATCCTTTGCTACCATCAGCAATTTTTTTACTATCTAATAAATTTGGATTAATACCTGGTAACACAATGTGTGATCCCACACGATAAATGAAAACCAATAATAATGTAAAGATTATTTTATTCTTTAGCTCGTCTATCGACCAAATGTTCTTAACCGTTTGTATGAATTTTTTCACTTTATTATAATGAGTTGTAAGAGTTAATGCCTTAAAACAAAAAGGTGCATTTTAAATGCACCGCAAATATGTGGAAATTAGTTTACAATTTCAACTTTTCCGCCAGATGCTTCAATTGCAGTTTTTGCTTTTTCGCTAATTGCATTAACCTTGAAGTTTAAAACAGATTTAATTTCACCAGTTGCCAAAATTTTCACTTTGTCTGTTCTGCTAATTAAACCATTTATGTATAAGTTCTCAAGAGAGAATTCACTAAAAGAATATTTCTCTTGTAATTTATCTATTTGACCTAAGTTAAACACAACAAACTCAATACGGTTGTTGTTTTTAAATCCACGTTTAGGGATACGTCTTTGAATTGGCATTTGACCACCTTCAAAACCGTTTTTACGTTGATAACCAGCACGACTTTGACCACCTTTGTTACCTTGTGTTGATGTACCACCTTTTCCAGATGCTTCACCACGACCTAATCTTTTTTCTTTGTGAGTAGAACCTGCAGCAGGTTTTAAATTGTGTAGTTTCATTTTTTTGATTTTTTACTTGCGGGAAAATCCCCCTCGCTTTTAATAAACTCCAACTATTAGATTTGCTAATATAAATGGGGTTTGAAATGTTGTTTTTGAGTTTTAACCTAGTTGCTCAACTGTAATTAAATGGTTAACTTTACTTACCATTCCTAAAATTTGTGGAGTTGCTTCAACTTCTTTAGTAGCGTGAAGCTTGCGTAAACCTAAAGCAATCAACGTTTGTTTTTGACGTTCAGATCTATCAATTCCGCTTTTTGTTTGTGTTATTTTAATTTTTGCCATAACTTGTAGTTCTTTATAGTTTAAAGTTCAACGCTTAGAATTTTTTCGATTGCAATAATCTTAAACTCTAAACCTAAAACCTTAACCTCCTTTATCCGTTAAATACTTTTGTTAATTTAATATTTCTTTGTTTTGCTACTGCAATAGGCTCACGTAAACTTGCCAAAGCGTTAATTGTTGCTTTAACCACATTATGTGGATTAGCAGAGCCAAGACTTTTAGCCAATACGTCTGTAATACCAGCTTTTTCTAAAACTGCACGCATTGAACCTCCTGCAATTACACCTGCTCCGTGGGCTGCTGGTCTAATCATAACCTTTGCTGCTCCAGCTTTGCTAAATTGCTCGTGAGGAATAGTGCCGTGCATAACAGGAACTTTTACCAAATTCTTCTTAGCATCTTCAATTCCTTTAGTGATAGCTTCTTGAACTTCTTTTGCTTTACCTAACCCGTGACCAACTACACCATTTTCATTGCCTACAACAACAAGTGCAGAGAAAGAAAATGTACGACCACCTTTTGTAGTTTTAACTACACGATTAATGGTAACGACTTTATCCTTGAATTCTGAGTCGTTTGAAGCGTTTGCGTTATTACCGAATGATTTTGACATCTTATTAATTTACTAATTACGAGTTACAATTACGATTAAGAATTTTAAAAAAACTAAAAATCGTATATCTAAAATCTAAAATACTAATCCACCCTCTCTCGCACCTTCAGCAACAGCTTTGATACGCCCATGATATAAGTTTCCACCTCTATCAAAAACAACACTATTTAATCCTAATGCAACTGCTTTTTTTGCAATTGATTGACCAACTAATTTTGATTTTTCTGTTTTTGGAACCTTTTGTGCAACTACATCTTTCTCTTTTGAAGAAGCTGCTGCTAAAGTAACTCCAGCATTATCATCAATCAATTGAGCATAAATTTCCATATTACTTCTGTAAACAGATAAACGTGGTTTAGTAGCTGTGCCCATCACCTTCTTGCGAATGCGATACCTAATCTTTTGTCTTTGTTCTAATTTAGTATTCATTTTGTTTATTTTTATTTCTTCGATTCTGCCGAAGAAAATTAAATCTAATTATTATTTACCTGCTGCTTTACCTGCTTTTCTTCTCAATACTTCGCCAGCAAATTTCACACCTTTTCCTTTGTATGGTTCTGGTTTACGCAAACTTCTTAATTTGGCACAAACCTGACCAATTAATTGTTTGTCTGAACCTTGTAGAGTTATAATTGGATTTTTACCTTTTTCTGTAATAGTTGCGACAGACAATTCTTTTGGAATTTCAAAAATAATGTTGTGAGAATATCCTAAAGCCAAATCTAAAGTATTACCAGCATTTGCAGCTTTAAAACCCACACCCACAAGTTCCATTTGTTTGGTATATCCTTCTGTAACACCTTTAACAACATTACTAAGTAGAGAGCGATATAAACCGTGCATAGCACGATGGCGAATTTGTTCTGTAGGACGAGATACTATAATCTCACCATCTTTAACTTCAACAATCATATCTCTATCAATTGTTTCTGTTAACGTTCCTTTTGGACCTTTTACAGACACTACATTATCTTTACCTACTGTTACAGTAACTCCTGCTGGAAGTACTATTGGTTGTTTACCAATTCTAGACATAGTCGATTTAAATTTATTTATTTACAATTTGGCTTGTGTTCAGCTACGACTAAGAAGCTTAATTTTCAAACCATATACTTTGTACATATATTATTAAGAAATATAGCACAATACCTCTCCACCAACATTTTGAGCTTTTGCTTGTTTATCAGTCAAAACACCTTTTGAAGTGCTTATGATTGCAATACCCAAACCATTGATTACTCTTTTAATTTCAGCTGGCTTAGCATAAGCTCTTAAACCCGGACGGCTCACTCTTTCCAAACTACGAATAGCTGGAACTTTTGAAGCAGCATCATATTTTAGTGCTATCTTAATTAGACCTTGCTTGTTATCATCTTCAAATTTATATTTTAAGATATAACCTTGCTCATACAAAATTTCAGTAATTCTTTTCTTTAAGTTTGAAGCAGGAATCTCAACCAGTCTGTGACCAGCCATTTGTGCATTTCTTACTCTCGTTAAAAAGTCTGCTATAGGATCTGTTACCATAATAATTTTCTAATTTCTTAATTTTTAAATTTCTAATTGATTAATTAGATTACATACTTTATCCAAGTATATTCTACCAACTTGCTTTTTTAACTCCAGGGATAAGACCATTCAAAGCCATATCTCTAAACATAATTCTTGACAATCCAAAATATCTCATATATCCTCTTGGACGACCAGAAATTTGGCAACGATTCTTCAATCTTACTGGAGAAGCATTTTTTGGAAGTTTGTCTAAAGCTGCATAATCACCAGCTTCTTTTAAAGAAGCTCTCTTTTCAGCAAACTTAGCAACCATTGCAACTCTTTTCGTTTGACGTGCTACTATTGATTTTTTTGACATTTATTTTAAAATTTCAATTTGTAATTATCTAATTAATCTTTTTTGGCTGCTCCCTTAAATGGCATACCTAATTCTTTCAGTAATTCGTAAGCTTCTTCATTACTTTTTGCAGTTGTAACAAAAGTTATATCCATACCAGTAATTTTTGTTACTTTATCAATATCAATTTCAGGGAAAATGATTTGTTCTGTAACACCTAATGTATAATTACCTCTGCCATCAAATGCTTTATCGCTAATCCCTTTGAAATCACGAACACGTGGTAAACTCACACTAACCAATCTATCCAAGAATTCATACATTTTTTCTCCACGTAAAGTAAGTTTTGCACCAATTGGCATTGCTTTACGAAGTTTGAAATTTGAAATATCTTTTTTAGATAGTGTTGCAACAGCTTTTTGACCTGTTATTTGCTCTAACTCACCAATTGCAACATCAATTAATTTTTTATCATTAACCGCACCATTTACACCTCTATTGATGCAAATTTTTTGCAATTTAGGGGCTTGCATTACTGTTTTATATGAAAATTTTTTCATTAAAGCAGGAATAACTTCGCCGCGATATTTATCAACTAATCTTGGAGTATATTTTGTAGCACTCATTTTTTCTATTTTTAATTTTAGCTTTAGGAAATTGTAGTTTATTTTATTGCACTACCGCTTTTCTTACTAACTCTTACCAATTTACCATTTTCTCTTGTACGCTTAACTTTAGTACCCGATTTAGCTTTAGCATCCCAAAGCATTACATTACTAATGGCAATTGGGGCTTCTACCTTAATAATACCACCACCAGTATTTTGAGCAGTAGGTTTAGTGTGCTTTGTTGCAATAGCAACACCTTCCACAACAACTTTAGCTTTATCAACTAAAACTTCCAATACTTTACGCGGTTTGTTCAAATCTTTATCATCTCCAGTGATTACAACAACATCATCACCTTTTTTAATGTTAAATTTTGCTTTAAATCTATTACTCATAATATTTCTTTTTAAAAGACTTAAGCATTTTACAAAAAACTTAAATCTTTAACTTTTAACTATAATACTTCAGGAGCTAATGAAATAATTTTCATATAACCTTTATCTCTCAATTCTCTGGCAACAGGTCCAAAAATACGTGTTCCTCTTGGCTCGTCAGAATTGTTCAACAACACAACTGCATTGTCATCAAAACGAATATATGATCCATCTTTACGACGCAATTTATTTGTTGTACGTACAATAACAGCTTTTGAAACAGTACCTTTTTTAATACCTCCAGCTGGCATTGCATCTTTTACAGTAACAACAATTTTGTCACCAATTTTTGCATAATCTTGTCCACTATTTCCCAATACTCTTATACAAAGTACTTCTTTTGCTCCACTATTATCGGCTACATTAAGCCTACTTTCTTGTTGTATCATTTTTAATATTTTTGTGTACGAAGTACAAAGTACTAAGCACCGAGTATTAAATACTATTTTGCTTTCTCAATAACTTCAACCAATCTCCAACGTTTAGTTTTGCTTAATGGACGAGTCTCCATAATTTTCACAACGTCACCTATAGT
>JANYEP010000222.1 GCA_025363075.1 Chitinophagaceae bacterium
ATCTTCTCTTATTTTAATTGGTTGTAGATTTTTGTCACTTTCTAAGCTTATTAGATTTTGCTCTAAATTGCTGTTATTATCACCATTAATTTTCGCATCAACTATTAATTTATTATCAGTTTTAGCAGTATTAGAATTGTCAATATTTTCTGTTTTATTTTTTGTTTTTATGTTGGCAGATGCAATAATTTTTTTAGAATTATTTCTTGTAGCAATTAAATATCCTGTTGCAGATAAAAAAAGCAACACACCAAAACCAAGCATTAGTAAAGCTTTATTTTGCCACCAAAAAATAACTGGTTTGCGTTCTTCTTCCTCCTTCATAATTTTTTCCCAAAGCCCATTTGGAACTGGGCTTTCATAGTTCTTTAGCTTATCGCTAACAAAACTGTCAAATAATTTGTTTGTCATTACACAGCAATTTTTTGTTGTTGTAAAATTTGTTGTTGCAAAACTTTTCTTGCTTTCACCAATTGGCTTCTACTTGTGTTAGGCTGAATATCTAAAAACTTCGCTATTTCATCGTGAGTAAAACCCTCAATTACATATAGGTTAAAAATGGTTCTATAGCCATTTGGCAAAGCATTTATTAGTTTCATCAACTCTTCTTCACCCAAGTGTGAATAGGAATAAGAATCAATATTTGTATAATTATATTTATTATCTTCTATATCTACAAACTGTAATTTGTTTTTTCTTAAAATACCTAAAGCAGCATTTACAACAATTCTTCTCATCCAGGCACCCAAAGCACCATCATTTTTATATTGTTCAATATTCCTAAAAATAGCAATAAATCCTTCCTGCATCATATCTTCAGCTTCCATTTGATCAGTAGCATAACGCAGACAAATGGTCATAAAAATGCCCGCATACTGATTGAACAGTAATTGCTGGCATTGTTTATTTTGCCTAATACAACCATTTATAATTTCTTGCTCACTCAACGTAATGAGGTTTTGGATATAGTAATGATGCTTAAAAAACAATTTTCGCTGCCTGACACTTAAAAAATTTTTACTAAGTTAAGATTTTTCTTTTCAAATACTGATTTATAGTGAAAAAATAATATTCATTTTGGAGAACTAAACTTTTAACAACTATTTTTGTCTTGGTTCCTTAAAACTATAAAATCCTATATGATTAGATTTTCCGAGCTTTCAGGTGTAGAAATTGGTGGGCTGATACTAATTAGCTTTATTGGCTTATTTGCAATAATAAAGTTTCTCTCGTGGGTTAGATTGCCCAAAGAACGAAGAATAAAATTCCTAAAAAGTTTTATTGTTTGGTATAGCGTTCACGATTTACACAACGCCTCTACTCTACAATCTAAAAGATTTCGCAAGTCAAATAATAATATAAACTCTGTAATTTGGACTTGTGTAGTGTTACTTATTATTATTTACCTATTGGGTGGCGGACAAACTTTAGATAAAGCCCCAAAATTTGATCCAAAGAAAATATTCTAATTTTTGTATTTTATTAGTTAATCATATTCACGAAAAATAAAAAAGCAGCGAACGCTGCTTTTTTATTTTTCGTGACCCCAGTAGTGCAGTTTTCAAACCAACTAATTGAAAAGTTCAAGAAAATATATGAGTTAAAAGGGGTTGTGCCAGTTATTATGCTTGAACCTGCTAAACTACCGAAACGCTGGAAAGCTGCGTAAACATTATATCTATATTCCCTTTAAGGATTCTAACCATTCTTTTACTATGGTGGAAGTTTTTTGTCCTGTTTTTTTTAAAAGTAAAGTAAGTTAGACAAATAAAAAATTAATTCAATAAAACCTGTCTTACTGAATTAATAGAAATTCCTGTGTAATTACAGAACTCCTCGATAGTAACAAGTTGATGACTTTCTTTAGAGAACTTCTTCTTTATTTCTCTTATCAAACTCCTTCCATATCGTTCACTTTTGCCAGTTACTACTTGCACATCCTTTGGATAAATACATAAACGTTCCATTGCTTAATGATATTAATTTAATACACTATCTATACACTATCCATACACTATCTATACTTCTGCTATGGATTT
>JANYEP010000241.1 GCA_025363075.1 Chitinophagaceae bacterium
CCAAAAGCAGTTCTTAAATCACGAAGTAGCCAGCAATTTATCCATACAATTCCACTCTCAACTTTTGCTGCTACACGATTTGCTTTTGAAACATCTTGTGTCCAAATTGTTGCTGCCAAACCATAGTTACTTGTGTTAGCAAGTTGCAATGCTTCATCTTCTGTTTTAAAAGATTGCAAGGTAACAACTGGTCCAAAAATTTCTTCCATATTGGTTTTGCAATTTGCTCCCAAACCCTCAACAACAGTAGGTTCTATAAAATAGCCATTTGTACACCTGCCTTCTAATTTAACTGCATTTCCACCACATAAAATTGTTCCACCTTCTTGTTTAGCAAGTTCAATGCAACTCATTACTTTGTCAAAATGAAGTTTGCTTACAACTGCACCCTGCTTAGAATTTTCATCCAATGGGTCACCAACTTTTAAGGCTTTTGTTTTTTGTATAAATTCTGTTTTGAATTTTTCGTAGATACTTTTTTCAATCAAAATTCTGCTGCCACATAAACATATTTGCCCTTGGTTGCTGAAAGAAGATTGAATGGTTGTTTTCATCATTTTATCCCAATCGCAATCTGCAAAAATGATGTTGGGATTTTTACCCCCAAGTTCCAATGATAATTTCTTAAACATAGGTGCAGCAATGCTTGCAATGCGTTCACCTGCACGTGTGCTGCCTGTAAAACTAATTGCTTTTATGTCTTTATGTTTTACAATTGCCTCACCACAATTTGGTCCATTACCGTGAACAATATTTAAAACACCTGCTGGTAAACCAGCTTCAATACAAATTTTTGAAAGTAAATAAGAAGTAAGGGGCGTAACCTCCGAAGGCTTTGCTATCACACAATTTCCTGCTGCAAGTGCTGGTGCAACTTTCCAGGTAAAAAGATACAAAGGCAAATTCCAGGGAGAAATGCAGCCCACAATTCCAATAGGATTTCTTAATGTATAGTTGATGGCTTTATCAGTCATACTATGGCTTTCAGCAGCAAAGTGCATAATACCAGTTGCAAAAAATCTGAAGTTGCTTGATGCTCGTGGAATATCTACTTTTTTACTTAGCCATAAAGGTTTGCCATTATCGTTTGTTTCAGCAAGGGCAAGGGTTTCAAGGTTTTCATCAATTAAATCTGCAATACGATTTAATATTTTAAAACGTTCTTCATTGCTTGTTTTACTCCAAGTTGTAAATGCTTTTTTTGCAGTAGCAACAGCAAGTTCAACATCTTGTTCATTGCTATCAGGAATTTGTGCAAAAACTTCTGCTGTTGCAGGGTTGATGCAATCAATGTACTTACCTGATGTTGGTTTTATTAATTCTCCACCTATATAATTTTCTAAAAGAATCATAATTTCTCGTTTGTAGTTTTCCAGTTTCTGGCTCCTCGTTCCTCGTTATTTCGTTCCTTGTTTGGTATTACGCTTTAACAACGAGAAACAAGAAACGAGAAACTTTTTTTTGAACGAGAAACGGTTTATAAACTTCCAGTTCTTCCTCCATCAACAGCAACACTAATTCCATTAATATAACTTGCAGCAGGACTTGCTAAAAATGCAACAGCATTGGCAATTTCATTTGGCTCGGCAAATCTTTTCATTGGAATTTCCTTTTTCATTTCCTCTTCAACTTCATCAATTGTTTTATTTTTCTTGCCAGAATTTACTTCTATAATTCCTTTCAAACGGTTGGTAGCAGTAGCTCCTGGTAAAACGTTGTTGACTGTAATATTAAATTGCCCCAATTCATTTGCCATTGTTTTACTCCAGCTTGCAACAGCACCACGAATGGTATTTGACACACCTAAATTGGGCAAAGGGATTTTTACAGATGTTGAAATGATATTAATAATTCTACCAAAACCTGCTGCTTTCATTGATGGAATAACAGCTTTGGCAAGTATATGATTGCAAATTAAATGTCGATTGAACGTGTTTAAAAATTCATCTTCATTTGCACTAACAATTGCACCAGAATTTGGGCCTCCAGAATTGTTGATGAGAATGTGAACCTCATTTGTCTCAACAAATTTTTCTATAGCAGTTTTCACAGTTTCTGACTTATCAAAATCTGCAATTAAATAACTATGTTTTTGATTAAATGATGTGCTTAATTGTTTAATGGCTTCTTGCAACGATGCTTCATTACGAGCCGCTAAAACACAAGTTGCACCAAGGTTTGCTAATTCAATTGCAGAGGCTAATCCAATGCCTTGAGTGCTTCCACAAACAATGGCTGTTTTATTTTCTAATGACAAATTCATTGGGCAAAATAAAGTTAATTTGGTTTATGGTTTATGGTTATTATTTTCTTTTTGTTTAACTATTACATTTGCTAACTGTAAACTATAAACAGTAAACTTTTAAATAAAAGCTATGCCAGTTACACAACCTTTCAACCTAAAAAAATGGATTGATGAAAACAGAGATTTATTAAAACCACCTGTGGGAAATTATAACCTTTACAAACAAGCAGGAGATTTTATTGTAATGATTGTTGGTGGCCCCAATGCCCGTAAAGATTATCATTTCAACGAAACAGAAGAATTATTTTATCAGTTTGAAGGAAATATTGTTGTTAAAATAATTGATGAAGGCGAACCAAAAGACATTCACATAAATGAAGGTGATATGTTTTTGCTTCCTGCACGTACACCACATTCGCCTCAACGTGGACCCAATACAGTTGGGCTTGTTATTGAAAAAGTGAGGAAAGATGAAGAAGATGGTTTTATGTGGTTTTGCGAAAATTGTGGCAATATGTTGTACGAAGAAAAACTTGTTGTAACCGATATCGTTTCTCAACTTCCACCAGTTATGAACGGCTTTTATAGCAATGAACAAAAAAGAACTTGTAATAAATGTGGCACAGAAATGCAAAGACCTACAGCCCAAAAATAGTTTCTCGTTTCTTGTTTCTCGTTAAGATCAAATATTAGTAAGAAACGAGAAACTCAAAAACAAGAAACGAGGAACGAGAAACAACAAACAAGAAACGGAAACAAAATGAAACTCGACATTCACACACATATAATGCCTGCTACAATGCCCAACTGGATGCAAAAGTTTGGCTATGGCGAATTCATTCATCTCGAACATCGCAATTGCAAAGCCTGTATGATGAAGGGCGATAAACTCTTCAGAGTAGTTGAAGAAAACTGCTTTGAAGTTGATTTGCGATTGAAAGAAATGGAAGCTACAACCGTTACTACACAAGTGCTTTCAACAATTCCTGTATTGTTTAATTATTGGGCAAAGCCACAAGATGGACACGAAACATCACGTTTTTTAAACGATCATATTGCAGAAAGTGTAGACAAGTATCCCAACAATTTTATTGGCATTGGCACTGTGCCTTTGCAGGACATTGATTTGGCAATAAAAGAAATGGAGCGTTGCGTTACCGAACTTAAAATGCCAGGGCTTGAAATTGGCAGCAATATCAATGGAAAAAATCTTAGTGATAAATATTTCTTTCCTTTTTACGAAGCAGCTGAAAAGCTTGGCTGTGCTTTGTTTGTGCATCCTTGGGAGATGATGGGAGAGGAGCAGATGCAGCAATATTGGCTACCTTGGTTAGTGGGTATGCCAGCAGAAACTTCAAGAGCAATTTGCTCAATGATTTTTGGTGGTGTATTTACTAAATTTCCTAAGCTGCGTGTGGCTTTTGCTCACGGTGGTGGAAGTTTTCCTTTTACCATTGGGCGTATAGAACACGGTTTTAATGTTCGCCCAGATTTGGTTGCCATTGACAACCCAACAAACCCAAGAAATTATCTTGATAAATTTTGGTTAGATAGTTTGGTTCACGATGAAAGTGCTTTGCATTATTTGCTGAACTTGATGGGTAACGATAAAATTTGTATGGGTAGCGATTATCCTTTTCCTTTGGGAGAACACAACCCAGGAAAACTAATTGAAGATGCCACCCTTGCTAATAATATTAAAGAAAAATTGTTGTGGAAGAATGGAATGGAATGGTTGGGAAGAGGCTAATATAAAAATATTTACTCACCTTATTTGCAACTTTATATTTGCACAAATTAAGCAATGAGTAATAAAGCAATACAAAATAAAACGGTAGAGGAAAGAAAGAAAATTTTAACTGAAAAGGCAATTCGTTTTTTCGATACACACGCTGTGGAGATTGATAGCATCAGGCAATTGCTTGATATTAAACTCAACCAGATTGCACTTGCTTACACGTTAAAAAATAATATTCCAAGAGAATCTGTAAGGGTTACAACTCGTATAAAATCGTTGAACAGTTTTATTAAAAAACTGGAAAAAAGTGAATGGCAAAACTTTAATTTCTTAACCGAAATTGCCAATGATTTAATTGGTGCGAGGGTTGTGTGTTGGTTTCTTAACGATTGTTATGGCGTGTTTGATTATATCAAATCTTCAAAGCAATTTAAAGTACACAATCACTCAATAAAAGACTATATAAAAAATCCAAAAGCATCTGGTTATCGTTCCATTCATTTGCTAAGTGATATATCTTATGATAGGTTGAATAGTGGCAGAAACAATCAACTGCTTTCATCAAACGATATTATTTGCGAGATACAAATTCGCACTAAAATTCAGGATGTATTTGGCGATTTAACACACGAGTTTCACTACAAGGATGGACAAGATTTTAGCAAGGCATTTAAGAAGATAGAAGAGATATTGGCTAACCAGGCAAACAGGCTTGCACTTGAAGATAATTCATTTATGATACTGCGTGATATTTTTATGGAAGCCAATAAAAACAATGGCTCAGGCAACGAAGGAATAACTTTAGTTAAACCTTAACCAAATAAAAAAGCCCACGATGATTGTGGGCTTTTTTGTTTTAACAAACCTGTTCTCTCTATTGAACTATAATTTTTTTACTTGTTGTTTCAGCATTGCTTGCTTGCAATTTAATTGAATAAACACCCTTTGCAAGATTACCTAAAGAAACAGTAATTACTTCTCCTTTTAACGCTTTTGGTTTTGCCTGAGAATAAACTAATTTGCCAACTGCATCAAAAATCTGAACCTGCATATTGTTGTAGTTTGCATTGCAAAATAAGTTCACTTTTTCTGTTGTAGGATTTGGATAAACAACCCAGTTGGTTGTTGCCTCATCTATTGTTACTGCAATAATATTTGAATAAGAATATCCACCATTTTTATCAACTTGTTTAATTCTGTAATAGTTTTTACTTGCAAAAGGATGAGCATCAACAAATGAATAACTATGATTGTTACCAGATGCTGTAGATGCAGCAACAGTGCCTATTTCAGAGAAATTATCACCATCTAAACTTCTTTCTACAGAATAAAAATGATTATCAATTTCATTCACATTCCAGTTCAACAAAACAGTATTATTTTTTTCTTTTATTGCAGTAAAATTTAACCATTTAACAGGTACTGGGTTAACAGCAATTTCAAAATCTCCAGGAGTCATATTGTAAAAAATATTACCCAAAGCCCTTACTCTTATTCTTGCATTTGTAGTAACATAGCCATAAGGTACATCAATGATTGCACTACCGCTATTAGGTGTACTAGCAAGCAAAATTTTATCAAAACTATAACCACCATCTATTGAAAGTTCAACAGCAACATTGGCAACATTAAATGGAGCAATATTGGTACTTCCTTTATTCCATGTAATGGTTTTATTTTGTCCTTCATACCAAAGTTCTCCACCAACAGGAAAAGTAGTAATAAAAGCACCGCCATTTGATTTTACAGAAATTGACATATTATCAAAACAAGTTCCACCACCACCAGCTCTATTATCTCTTACGGTTAATCTCATTGTAATTGTACGAGTAACAGTTGGCAACATTTCTCCCGGGGTTACGCTACCAGAAGTTACATCATCCAATTGAGGAAAATATCTTACGCCAGTAGGCTTTGGTGCAAAAGAACGAAATAATGGAGTTTTAACACCTTGAGGAGAAACATTCCAAACGCCGTATGCAGCACCAACATCCATTCCTTCCCAGCTGTAAGTAACAGTATCTCCATTAGCATCTGAACCAGAACCTTTTAAAATAAAAGGTGTAGATATAGGAATGATAGCAGTAATAGCATCTGGGTTAGCAATAGCAACTGGTATTATATTTCCATTGTTGGTTGTAACAGCACAAGTGTTACCAGTGCCAGTTCTCATATATTTATAAATTTCGGCTAAACTACCTGCATGAAATTGAGGATCGCTCCAACCTTGTGGGCCAGGAGAAGCTCCAGGGTTGGGGTGTATTGAGCCAATATTATCAGCATCACAAATGCCAGCATAAGCCATAATAGTGGTACCACTACCTGGCTCTGCATTACAAGTAGAGGAACCATTTCCTCCACAAAAGCCAAGTGCAGAGTTAAAGGTATGATTTGCTCCACATTGATGCCCCATTTCGTGTACCACATAATCAATATCATATCCATCGCCAGTAGGTTGAGTGCTACCGGTAATACCACCTGCTTTTGATGCTGCATCACACACACATCCTAAGTTAGCCAATCCACCACCACCTGTGCTAAATGTGTGACCAATATCAAAATTGGCAGAACCAATTACAGATGTTATGTTACTTTGACTTTCATTGATTAATATAGTGCCATCATCATTACCTGTGTAAGGGTCAGTAGTTGTGTTAACGTAGATTATAGAATTTTCGTTGGCGATTAAATTAAAATGAATACCAAGTTCTAACTCATAAACGGCATTAACTCTATTTATTGATGTAACAATTTTTGCCAATGTTTGTGTTTTCGTTGGTGAAGTTTTTCCTGTTGCAGCAACAGCATATTGGTGTGTGCAAGATAATGCCAATCTATAAGTTCGCAAATTAGTTCCAATACATTGGGATACTGGAAATTTACCTAACACATTACCACTTGTAGTGTTTGGATTGGCAATAGGCGAGCCTTCGTGAAAACGATATTTTGGTTGTAAATCTTTTAAGAAATAGGAAATGTAATTTGTGTTGGTTGATAAATCATAGGCATCAATAAAAATACTTCCAGTATTGCTTGATAAAACCATTGCGTGAAAAGCATCTGTGAAATCCATTACCACTACATCAGCCTTGTTTGTAATACCTTGACCAACGTAGGTTCCAAATTCTGGAAACTGTGCTGCTAATCCTGGCTCCAGAATGCTTCTTTCCCAAACGTGAAATTTAGCTGTAGTTCCATTGGGCATTGGCAATTCAATTACTGGCGTTAAGTTTCTGTCGCCAATATTTTCTTGGCTTGGAAGTGTAGCTAAAAAATTTTTCATAGCATTCAAATCAAGTTGAATTGTTTTATATTTTTCAGGAACAATAACTCGTTTTTGATTGCTGGCAGCAAATGTCTCTTCGGATTGATTTGTAAAAAAATTGTTTTGTGCCTGCAAACTATTCGCAGTAAAAACAAATAACAAAAGCACTGTGGCAACGAAGTAATTTCTTTTCATAAAGTTGATGTTACAATTTAAGCGGTGTGCAAGATAAAAAATATTTTGGTATTATCCTACAATCTCACAAGTTGATTTTCACAGACAAATCTGGTGCAATTTGGTTTAAGATAATGAAAAATAAAAAAGCCACCCAATTGGATGGCTTCTCATAAGGAGGCTTTGTAAATTTTTATTATAGAACCATTTGGTTTTCTTCCATCATTTTTCTAAGGTTAATAAGACCATATCTCATTCTTCCCAATGCAGTATTAATGCTTGTATTGGTAATTGCTGCTATTTCTTTAAAACTTAAGTCAGCAAAGTGTCTTAGTATAATTACTTCTCTTTGTTCATCGGGCAACAAATCAAGCATTACTCTAATTTTTTCGTGTACCTGACCTGTCACAAATTTTGTATCAGCAGCATCACCACTGATGTCTAACAACTCAAAAAGATTATTGTTGTCGCCACTTGTAGTGTTGTTTCTTTTTTCTTTTCTAAAATGATCAACACACAAATTGTGAGAAATACGTAAAGCCCAATGTAAGAACTTGCCTTCTTCATTGTAATTTTTGCTACGAAGTTTATCAATGATTTTAATAAACACATCCTGAAACAAATCTTCAGCAAGATGTTTGTCTTTTACTAAGTAAAAGATGGTAGAAAAAATTTTTTCTTTATAGCGACTAATTAAAGCACTTAAAGCAGTTTCGTCGCCATTTTGGAACTCACGTACAAGGTCGTTATCCAACACATATTGATGTGTTCTCATAAAGGTTAGGTTTTATAAGTTTTAAAAAGATAGGATAATTGGATAAACGATAGACTTTCGCCTTTCGAGTGCCAAATTACATACCTAACGTTACCATTAAAATAATATTTAGTATTGTTGAAAACTTGCAGGGTTACCTTAAATAATTAACATCGAAAAAGGAAAAAAGAATTGGAAAATTGTTTTATGAATTTATGTTTGTGCAATGGCTACAACAACTAAGAATACTGCACAAAAAAAGAAGCAAGCTAATAACGTTGCAACTAATGATATTATTATAAAAAATGCAAGAACTCATAATTTAAAAAACGTAAGTGTTACCATTCCAAGAAATAAATTAGTTGTTGTTACTGGCGTTAGTGGCAGTGGAAAATCATCTTTAACAATTGATACCTTATTTGCCGAAGGGCAAAGAAAATATGCTGAAAGTTTAAGTGCTTATGCAAGACAATTTATGGCTCGTATGGTGAAGCCTGATGTGGACGATATTAAAGGACTTTGCCCTGCCATTGCCATTGAACAAAAAGTAATTACTCGTACACCAAGAAGCACTGTTGGTAGTATGACAGAAATATATGACTACCTGCGTTTGCTGTATGCACGCATTGGAAAAACCATTAGCCCAGTTAGTGGAAGCGAAGTAAAAAAAGATGATGTTAAAGATGTGATTGATTATGTACAAACATTAAGCAATGGTGCTAAGATTGTTATTCTTATTGCATTTAAACAACATACCAATAGAGATGTAAAAGAAGAGCTGAATATTCTGGTACAAAAGGGATTTTCAAGAATCGTTTCTCGTTCCTCGTTTCTCGTTGATAAAAGTGAAGTATATAGAATAGAAGAACTAATAGATGATGAAGAAAAATTTAAAGAATTTACAAATACAGAACAACGAGCAACGAGAAACGAGGAACAAGAAACAAGAAACGGCACAGCGAGAAACAAGAAACAAGAAACGAAAGAACAAGAAACGAGAAACTATATCATCGTTGATAGAATTGTAAAAAAGGATTTTGAAGAAGATGACTTACACAGATTATCAGACTCCATTTCCACTGCATTTTATGAAGGAGATGGAGAGGTCTATTTAGAAATTGATGGCAAGGAATTAAAACATTTCAGTAATAAATTTGAACTTGATGGAATTAAGTTTGAAGAACCTGTTCCCAATCTTTTTTCTTTCAATAATCCTTTTGGTGCTTGCCCCACTTGCGAAGGCTTTAGTCAGGTTTTAGGAATAGATAAAGACCTTGTGATTCCCAATAGAAACCTTAGTTTTTTTGAAGGAGCTGTTGCTCCTTTTAAAGGTGAAAAATTGGTGTGGTGGAAAGACCAGTTTATTGCAAATGCAAAAGGTTTTCCAATCCACAAACCCATTGCACAATTAACCAAAGAACAAGAACAACAATTGTGGACTGGCATTGGTAACGCACTTGGTATAAATGCTTTTTTTAAAGAGGTAGAACAGAATTTATATAAGGTTCAATATCGTGTTTTGCAAAGTAGATATAGAGGTAGAACTACCTGCAATGATTGTGATGGGTATAGACTTAGGCAAGAAGCATTATATGTTAAAATAAATCAAAAACATATTGGTGAATTATGCAATTTACCTGTTAAAGATTTGAAGCAATGGTTTGATGATTTAAAATTATCTGTTACTGAAAAAGATATTGCAAAAAGATTATTGACAGAAATTCATCAACGCCTACAAACCTTAATTGACGTGGGTTTGGGCTATCTTACTTTAAACAGATTGGCAAATAGTTTAAGTGGTGGCGAAAGTCAAAGAATACAATTAACCAGAAGTTTAGGAAGCAACTTAACCAACTCGCTTTACATACTTGATGAACCATCCATTGGCTTGCACAATAGAGATACAGAAAAGTTAATTGGCGTTTTAAAATCTCTAAAAGAATTAGGCAATACTGTTGTGGTGGTAGAGCACGATGAAATGATGATGCGTGAAGCAGATTATATTATTGATATGGGTCCATTTGCTTCTCATCTTGGTGGTGAAGTTGTGGCAACTGGAAACTATGATGAATTGATTGCAAACCCTAAAAGTTTAACTGGAAAATACTTAAAAGGAGAGCTAACCATTGACCCTCCAAAACATATTCGCAAATCGCTTAGAAGCATTACTGTTGAAGGTGCTTCGCAAAACAATTTAAAGAACATTGATGTTACTTTTCCATTGGGTGTGTTGTGTGTTATAAGTGGTGTAAGTGGTAGTGGAAAAACAACTTTAATTAAGCAAATTCTTTATCCTGCTTTGCAGAAATTAAAAGGTGAAAGTGCAGATAAAGTTGGGCAACACACAACTATCAGTGGCGATGTAGATTTTATTGATGTAATAGAAATGGTTGACCAAAATCCTATTGGCAAATCATCACGCAGTAACCCTGTTACTTACATTAAAGCTTATGATGAAATAAGGGAGCTTTTTGCCAAACAACCTCTTAGTAAAATACGTGGCTTTTTGCCCAAGCATTTTTCGTTTAATGTTGAAGGTGGGCGTTGCGATACTTGTAGTGGCGAAGGCGAACAAGTTGTAGAAATGCAGTTCTTAGCTGATGTGCATTTAACCTGCGAAACCTGTGGTGGCAAGCGTTTTAAAGAAGAAGTGGTTGAAGTAACTTACAACACAAAGAATATTGATGATGTTTTAAATATGAGTGTTGATGATGCCATTGCTTTTTTCAATGCTTCAAAAGAAAGCGTAAAGGTTGGTGCAGCTTTGCAACCCTTGCAGGATGTGGGTTTGGGCTACATTAAACTTGGGCAATCATCCAATACTTTAAGTGGTGGCGAAGCACAGCGTGTGAAGCTTGCATCGTTTTTAGGCAAGGGAAAAGGTGCAGGGCATATCTTATTTATTTTTGATGAACCCACAACTGGCTTGCATTTCAACGATATTCAAAAACTTTTAAAAAGCTTTAATGCCTTGGTAGAACAAGGACATAGTATGATAGTGATTGAACACAATACCGATGTAATTAAAAGTGCAGATTGGCTAATTGACCTTGGTCCAGAAGCTGGTGATGCTGGTGGAAACCTTGTGTTTGCAGGCATTCCAAAGGATATTAAAAAAGTGAAGGGTAGTTATACTGGGAAGTTTATGTAGTTAAAAAGGTTCTGCAAAACCAAAATTTTTGCAGAACCTTTTTAATCTTCGACACTTAAATAAATGTTACAATCATTTTGAACTTACTCAACTAATAATTTTTCAGTTTTTAATTCACCCTTTGATGTGATAATTTTCACAATATATAAGCCCTTAGGATAATGATGAATGTTTAATGATAAATGATGAATGTTGCCGTCATTTCGAACGAAGTGAGAAATCTCCCTCCCCAAATAATCAATGATCTTCACTTCCTTTATTCCATCTTCACATTCAATAGTCACAAACTCTTTTGCAGGATTAGGATAAATATTAATTGTTAATGGTAAATTGTTAATGGCAAATTCTCTCACATCACTATATGTTTTACTACCATCTTTATCTACAACTTCAAGGCGATAATAAAGCATAACTTGGTTACGAGTTACTGGCAATTGATTATCGGCAAACTCATAGTTGCCAAACCCTTTAGCAGCAACAGTTCCAATACTTGTAAATTCTTTACCATTTAATGAGCGTTGAATATTGAAGTATGATGTGTTTACTTCTGTTGCAGTTGCCCAACTATTCAAAATTTGTTTCTTGTTATTTTTCCACTGCAAATTGTAATTCATCAATTTTACAGGTGTAATAATGCCAGTAGTATTTATTTGCGTTATGGCAGTGTTCGTTACAACAGGGACATTATAATCAAAATAAATAAAGGCTGTATTACTTACGTTGTCACCATTTATCAATGTTGCTTTTGGCTTTACTCTAAATCTTACGAATCCGTGGCTTCCAATTTCGTTTACATTGCTATCTGGCAAACGGATATTGAATAATTCGAATAGAACAACATTGCCGTTCACCGTTGTTTTGCAATTGTGAGAACTCTCAACCAACTCTAAAGTATTTGCCTGTAAATCACTACTTAAACTATCGCTAATAGTTACATTAAAAGCAGTATCATTTCCTGTATTTTGAAAACGAATGGTATAAATTATTTCTTTACCCAAAGTTACTTGTGTTGGCGTTAATACTTGTGTTGCTTCTTTGTCATTGGGGTCAAAAGAACCACCTACTATTGAAACAACTTTTGTATTAACTGCGTTGGTTAAAGTTGCATTTACAACAACGCTGTCTCCAATTACTACTGTTGGTTTAACTCTAAAATAAGCAATAAAACTTCCAGTTTGCCCAGGAACAATGTTGCTAATATTTAATGCTAAATCATTGGTTGAATTAATTACATTTAAATTGTTGCTACTGTCATAAATTAGTTTAGTATCATCAAAATTAAAATTTAGTAATGGGCTGATTGTGGTTGTTCCAATATTTTTATAACTAATTAAATATGGGTAGCTAAATCCTGGTCTTGCTCTCCAATTAATTGGTGTAATACCTAATTTCATTGAATCTTTTAAAACAGTTGGTTGTAAGGCAAAAGAACTTGTAACTAATGTATCAAAGCTATTAAACGTATAGCTGATCGTTTGTGGTGAAGAAGCATAGAAATTAGGACTATTAATTGTTAAATTATTGATACCAAGACTATCAGCATATATTGCAAAATATCCTTTGCTATCTGTAAATGCATATCTACCGCTGTATAATTTCACTTTAACATTGGCAGCATTTAGTTCTGTTGAATCTTTTACACCATTGCTATTATTGTCATAAAAAACTTCTCCAGTCACTACAGGATATCTATGACACAAACTTGCGGTTTTTACTTGATTACATTGTGCAGGAGTAAACTTAATGGCGAAGTTTGTAGCTGGCTTAGTTTTGATAGTGTCTGTCGAAGTATAGCTGCTGATATTAGCTGTATTTTTTAAGGTATTTAAGCTTAAAAAATTACCCGCACCAAGAGAACAATCTGCCAATCCAACTGATGCACTACCACTATTTACAGAGCCAGTATTCCCAGTGCCATTAGTTTTATAGTGGAATAAAATACTATTGTCCAATTCATAAAATTTCACCTGAAAACTAATAACACCAGCAGTTCCTAACCAATTCCATTTGGCACTTTTCCACTCTACAGTAAAAATTCTGTTAGGAGCAGTGCCAGAAGTTTGTGTAGTTAAATTTGTGCTAAGTTGAATATCTAAATCATCCCATAATGGTGCTATTAATGGGCGAGAAAAACGAAGATGATTTAAAGGACTATTGATATTTGAGTCCAATGGTCCAAAACTCAAACTATTTGCATAATAGCCGTCCAATGTATCTATAAACGCCCCAAAAGAAATAAACCCATTAGTACTTATATTACACACATTATAAGTAACGCAGCCATAGGTTAAAGGAAAAGGGAGTACTACATTATTAGCAGCACCTTCATCTGTATTTGTTACTCCTTGCCCAGAGGGATATGCAATTGTTAATGATGGGTGAGTAACAGCACCTGTTAATGCAGCATAAGTTACAGTTGGGTATGTTACTGTGTAGTTTAACTGTGCTTTTGCAAAAAATACCAACAGTAGAACAATTGATAGTGTAAAAATCTTTCTCATAAATAAAAGTTTAGGTTTTCGTGGTTTATACAACAAAACTCGCATAAAAGGTTGGGTAAATGTAAGATATTTGTGTTAACAGTATCAAATTTTTAAGAGCATTTTTATGAAAGACCAATTATCGAAGTTTTCGCAACCTCACCACATTTTTTTCCAATATTTATTGCTACACCATTACATTTGCAGCCCATTTAGATTTTAGGTTAGGTATGCCTGGCCATTTACACTACATTTTAAAGCAAACAATATACAATGAGGCAGCTCAAAATTGCAACCCAGATTACCAATAGAGATTCACAAGCAGTAGAGAAGTATTTACAAGAAATTTC
>JANYEP010000249.1 GCA_025363075.1 Chitinophagaceae bacterium
GTGGGTTATGATGAAGGTGGTCAATCGACAGAAGCTGTGCGTAGAAAGCCTTATAGCGTAGTGTTGCTTGATGAAATTGAAAAAGCACATCCAGATGTTTGGAATATTTTATTACAAGTTTTGGATGATGGAAGATTAACAGATAACAAAGGACGAACAGTAAATTTCAAGAATACCATCATTATTATGACAAGTAATATTGGTAGTCATATTATTCAAGAAAAATTTGAAAATGTAATAGAAAATAATATTGAAGAAATTGCTGAACAAGCAGAAAAAGAAGTATTGCTTTTGTTAAGAGAAACTGTAAGACCAGAGTTTTTAAATCGTGTTGATGAGATAATAATGTTTCATCCTTTGCTTAAAAAAGAAATGAAAGGCATTATTACAATTCAATTAAACGAACTTAAAAATCGTGTTGCAGAAAATGGTATTCAATTACAATTTACAGATTACTTAATTGACTATCTATTGCAAAATGGCTACGACCCAACCTTTGGTGCAAGACCATTAAAACGGTTGATTCAAAAAGCTGTGGTGAATGAATTAAGCAAAAAAATATTGCAAGGAAACATAGATAAAGCGAAACCTATTTTGGTGGATGTGTTTGATGGAATGGTGGTGTTTAGAGAAGGGTAAGTTTAGAATAAAAAGAGGCGAGCAATGTTCGCCTCTTTTTATTCTTTCACAATTTCACAAACACATCTAAAGCCCAACCAAACTTCTGGCTTGGTATAAGTTTGATGCATATTTATTTTGCAACTATCTAATGGCAATAAAAAATCACCACCCTTAGCAACCCCTTTGGTAGCAGTCATTTCAGACACATTACCTATCATATTATAAATGCCAAATTTATTTGGTAAATAGCTGTTAATCCCTGTTGTATAACTTTTTACATCATTTAATCGAGGAATACTATCTACCTTATAGACATTGGCTAAATGCTTCAAATCAATATTCCCTTTTTTCTTAAATTTTGTTGGAATCTTTATCGAATCTAAATTCTCAGCAGCACTTTCCCATTCTTCAATTGTTGGCAAACGATAATGATATTTTTTCCCTTTAATAGGATTCATTGATGGGTCTAATTGATAAAGGTAATTAACCATCTTACTTCTCCATTCACAAAATGTAACAGCTTGTTCGTAAGTTATTCCAACTACAGGGTAATAATTAAAAACAGGGTGTCTAAAATAATAATCATATTTATAATCAGAGGCTATTACACTATCATTTTTCCAAACAGTAGTATCTGGCGTATTCTTTATGGATGCTAAAGTATCAGTATCCCTCATTAGCAAAGCATATACAAACTCCCTCCAATGTAAATTGCCAATTTCTGTAACATCCATAAATAAACTATCATTTATCCTTACAGTTCCTGGTGGTGCTTTTCTTAATTTTGATATTTTATCTTCCCTTATTGTTGAACAAGAGATGAGAAATGCAAGTAGAATCGATAAATAAAAAAATATTTTCATACACTATATTCGTTTAAAAAAGTAGTTTTATTTATTTCAATCCACCACCAATTCGCTTCAATTCAACTTCAGCAATTTTAGCAGTATAGTTTAAATTGGTTAGGCGAAAAGCAGCATCTTCAAAGCTTTTTTGTGCAGCATTTAGTTCAAGAATAGTTGCTTGTGATAATTGAAATTTTTGCAAAACAAGTTGCACTAATTGTTGAGAAAGTTCGTAGGTATTTTGTTGCGATTTTATTTGCTCAAGAGTTGTTGTATAACTCTGAAACGTTTTGTATAATTGGGTTTGATAGCTTTCTACAAGTTTTTGTTTTTGAACTTTAGCAATTTTTGTATTGATGTTTGCTATTTGTTCTTGTCGTTTAACAACACCTCCACTATACAATGGAAAATTAAAACTTACACCAACAAATGGACCATAAGATTGGTTTAATAATAATTGCCCAGCATCAGATTGTATTCTTCCATAATTCAAGCCTGTATTGGCTCTGAGGCTTGGATAACGTTGTGCCTTGGTTTCTTTTTCAATCAATTCATTTATTTTAATTTGATTGTCTAAAGAAGCAATATCCGCATTTTGCTGAGAAGCGATGAGGATTTTATCGAAGCTAATATTGTTATTAATAACGATAGAATCTTTAACCACAATATTGCTATCGGCCTTTAACGACAGCACATTCAGCAAATCAGCCTTGGCTTGTTGAATAATTAATTCTTGTGTTTTATAATCTTGTTGCCTTGTGTTTAAATCAATTTTACTTTGAAAAACATCAGCATTATTTGCAAGTCCAACATCCTTTTTTACTTCAATAATATCAAGTTGCTTTTGCGATACAACGATGCTTTGTTGCAAGGTTGTTAAGTAGCTTTGTTGCTTTACAACATTGTAATATTGTGTCATTACTGCTGCAATGGTATTCTGTATTTGAGAAACAAGTTGCTGTTGGTTTTGCTTCTCTAACTCTTCCAATCTTTTCTTTGTTGCCTTTACTCTGTAACCATTGTATAATAAAACAGAACCAGTAACATTTGCACTGATTGCATTGGTGTTTGCTCCATCCTTATTTATTTCAACACCTGTATTTTGTTTCTGATTAATGTTGGTAAGTGATTGTTGGTCTGTGATGGTATTGGTAACAGTTGGCAATGCACCAGCAATACCAATATTATTGTTTATTTTACTAATGTCAAGATTGTAATTTGCAATTTCAATATCAAAATTTTTCTTTAAAGCAATATTGATAGCATCTTTTAAAGTGAGTTGCTGTGCTGATATTGTTAAAGGAAAGGAGAGTATAAGAAATATAAAAAGTCTTAGCATTTTGGATAGTTATTTAATCAGAAATTGTTGTTGGTTTAACCTCGTGTTTGCCACTAATAAAAGTATAAATTGCTGGTATCACAAACAAGGTAAGAATCAGCGAAAACATAATGCCACCAACGATTACAATACCTAAAGGAATTCTACTGGTGCTTGCATCGCCAAGGCTTAATGCAATTGGCAAAGCACCTAATGCTGTAGCTAAACTTGTCATCAAAATTGGTCTTAAACGTTGCGATGCAGCTTCAATTACAGCTTGCTTTTTGTTCATTCCGTGCTCACGTTTTTGATTGGCAAATTCAACAATTAAAATCCCATTTTTTGTTACCAATCCAATCAACATAATCATTCCAATTTGTGAAAAAATATTAATGGTTTGATTGAATAAATATAAACTTAATAAAGCACCAGCCAACGCTAAAGGAACTGTTAGCATAATTACAAATGGGTCCCTAAAACTTTCAAATTGTGCAGATAATACAAGGTAGATAAGGATTAAAGCCAACCCAAATGCAAACGAAGTATTACTGCTACTTTCTGCATAATCTCGTGATGCACCGCTTAATGAAGTTTGAAAACTTTCATCTAATAATTTTTTTGCAATTGCTTGCATTGCAGCAACACCATCACCAATTGTTTTTCCTTCTGCAAGTCCTGCTTGAATTGTGGCTGCTTTAAAACGATTATAATGATAAAGTGTTGGTGGATTTGAACTTTCTTTAAACGAAACAACAGCAGTTAATGGAATAGACTCGCCTTTATTATTTCTAACATATAGTCCTGAAATATCTTTTGGTGCCTGCCTATCGGCATATTCAACTTGAGAAATTACTTGATACTGTTTTCCATTCATTAAAAAATATGCCAATCTTCTACCACTAAAAGCACTTTGCACAACATCTGCAATATCTGCTGTACTTAATCCCAAATCCTTTGCTTTCATTCTGTCAATTGTCAATTGCAATTCTGGTTTATTAAATTTCAAATTCACATCAACATTGGTGAAAGTCTTGTCTTTTCTGGCTTCTTCGAGAAAGGCAGGCATTACTTCTTTTAGTTTATCGAAGTTTAAATTTTGTAAAATAAATTGAATAGGCAGTGCTGCTTTTGAACCCAAGCCAACAGAAATTGTTTGTTCTTCAACAGGAAATATTCTTGCCTGATTATACCTGCTTAATTTTTTTCCAATCTCTTTTGCAATTTCACTTTGAGATCTATTTCTTTTATCGGGATCAACCAGTTTTAAACGTGCAGTACCAGTATTTACACCAGTTCCATTAAATCCAGGAACAGCAGCAAACGTAAAATCTTTCTCAGGAATCGAGTCTGCTAAATAATTTGCAAGTTTGTCTCCAACTTCAAGCATATAGCCATAACTCGCACCTTCTGGTCCAGAAATTTGAAAACGTACACTGCTTTTATCTTCAAGTGGTGCAAGCTCTGATTGTAGATTGTTGTATAAAAAATAAATCAATACTCCACAAGTGATAATCAACATCCAAGCAATCCAACGAACCTTTATAAAGCCTGTTAATATTCGATTGTAGCCATTTTCCATTCCTCTAAAAAATGGTTCAGTTTTATCATAAAATTTCCCGTGACCTGCATCTTTTCTATTTAATACAACATTTAAAACTGGTGTAATGGTTAAAGAAACCAATGCAGAAATAAGAACAGCCGCAGCAACTGTTACTCCAAACTCTCTAAACAAACTTCCAACAAAACCTTGCAGAAAAACAACAGGAATAAACACAACAGCAAGTGTGATGGATGTTGAAATAACTGCAAAGAAAATTTCTTTGCTTCCTTCTAACGCAGCTTTGTGAATTGGTAAACCACTTTCCAGTTTTCTAAAAATATTTTCTGTTACAACAATACCATCATCAACCACCAAACCTGTTGCCAGCACAATTCCCAGCAAGGTAAGTACGTTTACACTAAAGCCACATAAGTACATTACAAAGAAGGTTGCAACCAACGAAATTGGAATATCAATTAATGGACGAACTGCAATTAAAATATTTCTAAAAAAGAAGAAGATTACCAATACAACCAAGCTAAAAGAAATCAGTAAAGTTTCTTCAACCTCACTAATACTTCGCCTAACATTTTGTGTAACGTCAATTAATGTTGTTAATTCAACATCACCCTTTTGTGTTTTTTTAAGTGCTTCAATTCTTTTATAAAACTCATCGGCAATATGAATATAATTTGCACCAGGCTGTGGTGTAATAGCTAATCCTACTGCATTAACACCATTTAAACGCCAACTAAATTCTTCATTCTCTGGTCCAATTTCTACTTTGGCAATATCTTTTAGACGAATAATTCCATTGCCATTTTCTATAAGAATTAAATTATTAAAATCATCTTCGGTTACTAATTTTCCCAATGCACGAATCGTCATTTCTGTTTTAGTACCATATAATTTGCCAGATGGAATTTCAACATTTTCTTTTTCCAATGCAGTTCTAATATCACTAAATGCAATGTTATAAGCGTTCATTTTATCTGGACTAATCCAAATACGCATTGATGGTCTTTTTTGCCCAAGAATGTTTACACCACTCACTTCTGGAATGGTTTGAAGTTGTTCTTGCAACACATTCTCTGCGTAATCACTCAACTCCATCAAGTTTTTTGTTCTGCTTTGCACACCCATTAAAATCACAAAATCACTGTTGGCATCTGCTTTTGTAACAACTGGTGGTGCATCTATATCTTGTGGTAAATTCTTAACTGCCTGACCAACTTTATCTCTCACATCATTTGCTGCAGATTCTAAATTTTCACCTACATTAAATTCAACAGTTATGTTGCTTCTCCCAACGCTACTTGATGATGTAATTGTTTTAATACCTGGGATTCCATTAATAACTTTTTCAATAGGTTCGGTAACCTGACTTTCAATAATATCAGCATTTGCACCTGCATAGTTGGTGCTAACAGTAATTGTTGGTGGATCAATTGCAGGATACTCTCGAACTGATAAATAGGTGTAACCAATAACGCCAAACAACACAATGGCAATGTTTAAAACCGTTGCAAATACTGGACGTTTGAGAGAAAATTCAGATATATTCATTTGTTATTATCAATAATTTTAAGAACCATAAATGCTAAACCAAATCTTAGTTTTCTAACACTTTTTTCACTTTAACAACAGCATTGTTTTTTACAAACAAAACACCTGTTACTATTACAGTATCTCCCACATTGATTCCTTTTGTAATCTCGACGCCACTTGCTGTTCTTAGGCCAGTTTCAACATTTACAAATTTTCCTTTGCCATCTTTTACCAGCACTAATTTTTTAGAATCAGCATCAGGAATAATAGCATTTGTAGGAATCATTATGCTTTGATTATTATCTGCTGCCTGCAATAGAACTTTAACAAACGAACCTGTTTGTAATTTGCCATCATTCAATACAGCCCTCACTTTCAGGTTTCGTGTAGCATTATTTATTTCAGGTTCTGTTGCAACAATTGTTGCTTTTAATTTTGTTTTATTAAAATTGGTAAGCACATCAATAGCACTACCTTTTTTTATAAGATGCGTGTATTGTTCAGGAATAGTAAAATCAATTTTTATTTTATCAATTTGTTGTAATGTAACCAATGCAGTTTGTGGCGTTATATAAGCTCCAGGACTAATATTTCTTAAACCCAATAATCCGCTGAAAGGTGCTTTAATAATGGTTTTATCTATCTGTGCTTTTAAAATATCAATATCAGCCTTTATATTATTTACATTGTTTAAAGCAAGGTCATAATCTGCTTGATTGATACCAGAAATAGAAAGTAATTTTTTCAATCTTTCTTCTGTTTTTTTTGCTAAATCCAATTGCACTTTGCTTTTAGAAAGTTGGGCTTGCAAATCGGCATCATTAATTTTTGCAATTACAGTATTGGCAGCAATAGTTGTTCCTTCAGGAATATTCAAATAAGTTAACCTACCACTAATTTCTGGGTGAATTTCAAGCAATTCATTGGCGACAACAGTTCCATTGGCTTCAACAGTATTGCTAATTTGTTTGGCTGCTGCAATTACAACATCAACGCTAGTTGGTGGAGCAATTGTTGGTATTTTGGTTTTATCGTTTTGTTTGTTGTTTTTGCAAGAAGAAATAAGGATAAAGAGGCTAAAAATAAGGATGGTTCTATACATTTTTAAGTTGCTTTTTTGTATAAGCAGTAAAAGTATAGACGATTAATAATTGCTGATGTTTGATTTGCGAAAAATTTTATTTGTATTTCATTTTACAACAATTAATCTGATTTATGCTCATACTATATATTTGCGAAAATTAATTTTAAAAGATTGAAAAAGCAAACTGTAATTATTCTTGTAGCTGCTATTATTTTATTAGATCAAGCACTAAAATTTTATATTAAGTTAAACTATACTGCTGGTGAAGAACACAATATTTTAGGAGATTGGTTCAGACTTCACTTTGTAGAAAATGAGGGTATGGCATGGGGTTGGAAATTTGGAGGTGATGCAGGTAAAATAACGCTTACAGTTTTTAGGTTAATAGCTGTTATTTGGGGTACCTTTTTAATAAGAGATTTTATCCGAAAACAATATCATAAAGGCTTTATTGTTTGTGCTGCACTAATTTATGCAGGGGCTTTGGGCAACTTGATTGATAGTATGTTTTATGGTTTGTTTTTCGATAGCACTTACAATTTTGCCAATCACCAAAATTTTGGTGTTGTGGCAAAACTGCTTACTGGCAAGGGTTATGGCTCTTTTATGCAAGGCAAGGTTGTAGATATGCTACACTTTCCAATGTTTGAAGGGACTTTCCCTAATTGGGTTCCATTTATAGGCGATGATAAACGTTTTTTGTTTTTTAGCCCGGTTTTCAATGTTGCAGATGCCTCTATAACTATTGGTGTTTTAACCATTTTTATTTTTCAAAATAAATTTTTCAAGAAACCTGTAAAAGCAATTGAACCCATAGATATTAAAGAAAGTTTAGCTGACAACATAACCACTGAAAGTGTTTATGTTGCTACATCTTAAGCTTACTTCTAAAATAAATATTGGTACACTTCGTGAACTTGTGCAAAAGGAATAATTTCTATTTTGTATTGGTTGTTATCGTAGTTTTTCTTGTTGTATTTACTTACAATAATTTTTTCAAAACCAAGTTTCTCAGCCTCGGCAATTCTTTGCTCAATTCTGTTCACAGCACGTATTTCACCATTCAATCCAACTTCTCCAGCAAAGCAAATTTTTTGTGGAATAGCAACATCTTCATATGATGAAAGTAGAGAACAAATAACTGCCAAATCAATTGATGGATCTTCTATTTTTAATCCACCAGCAATATTTACAAATACATCTTTTACTCCAAAATGATAGCCACCACGTTTTTCTAAAACAGCTAAAAGCAGTTGTAGTCTTCTTAAATCAAATCCACTAACAGTGCGTTGTGGCGTGCCATACACACTTTGTGTAACCAAAGCTTGAACTTCAATCAGCAAAGGTCGCATACCTTCAAGTGTAGCGGCAATGCTTGTTCCACTTAGGTTTTCTTCTCTTTGTGTAATTAAAATTTCGCTTGGGTTGGCAACTTGTTTCATTCCCCCAGCATCCATTTCATAAATACCAATTTCGTTAGTGCTGCCAAATCTGTTCTTTAAGGTACGTAAAATTCTGTAGGCATAATGTCTATCGCCCTCGAACTGTAATACAGTATCTACAATATGTTCAAGGATTTTTGGTCCTGCAATGCTGCCATCTTTTGTAATATGTCCAATTAAAAAAATGGGTGTATTTGTTTCCTTTGCAAAACGTTGAAATTCGCTGGTGCATTCTCTAATTTGCGAAACACTACCAGCACTCGATTCTATCAAACTGCTTTGTAAAGTTTGTATGGAATCTATAATAACAATGTTGGGTTTTACTTTTTTAATTTCGTTGAAAATGCTGCTGGTATTGGTTTCTGTAAGCAAATAAAAATTATCATTAGTGATATTTACTCTTTCGGCACGCATCTTAATTTGTTG
>JANYEP010000264.1 GCA_025363075.1 Chitinophagaceae bacterium
TTCAAAAAATCAGTAATAATAAATTGGTGCATAAATACTGAGAGATGATAATGCCTTACGTCGTAATAAATCGCAACTAAAAAAATGCTGTTATGTTTGCATCAACTTATCTTTTACTTAAAATAAAAAATGGTGAGTAGCCATAAAAGATTATAACAATAGTTATGGATAAAAAACTAGAACGACTAAAGCAACAAGCACTCGAATATCATAGCCAAGGAAGACCAGGCAAAATAGAAGTTGTACCTACCAAAGAAGCCAAAACACAAAAGGATTTATCGTTAGCTTACAGCCCTGGTGTTGCTGCTCCTTGTTTGGAAATTGCAAACAATATTGAAGATGTTTATAAATATACTGCAAAAGGCAACCTTGTTGCGGTAATTACCAATGGTACTGCGGTTTTGGGGTTAGGTGATATTGGACCTGAGGCAAGTAAACCAGTAATGGAAGGCAAAGGGGTTTTATTTAAAATATTTGCAGATATTGATGTTTTTGATATCGAAATAAATGAAAAAGATCCAAAGAAATTTGTTGAAATTGTAAAAGCACTTGAACCAACTTTTGGGGGCATTAATTTAGAAGATATCAAGGCTCCTGAATGTTTTTATATAGAACAGGAGTTGAAAAAAATAATGAACATTCCTGTGATGCATGATGACCAACACGGCACAGCCATCATTAGTGGAGCTGCATTGTTAAATGCTTTAGAACTTCAAAAGAAAAAAATTGATAAAGTAAAGTTCGTTATCAATGGTGCAGGTGCAGCAGCAATGGCTTGTTGCAAATTATATGTGGCATTGGGTGCCAAATACGAGAACTTTATCTTATTTGACATCAATGGTGCTTTGCACGAAAATAGAACCGATTTGGGCGAAAGAAAACCATTTGCTTGCCCTAAGTCAAAAGCAGATTGGGATTTGAACAAAGCATTTAAAGATGCTGATGTTTTTGTGGGTTTAAGTGTGGGAAATGTTGTTACTAAAGAAATGGTAAAATCTATGGCAAAACATCCAATTGTTTTTGCTATGGCAAACCCAAATCCAGAGATTAGTTATGAGGATGCTATTAGTGTTCGTAAGGATATAATTATGGCAACTGGCAGAAGCGACTATCCTAATCAAGTGAACAATGTTTTGGGTTTTCCATACATATTTAGGGGAGCATTAGATGTGCGTGCAACAACCATTAACGAAGCAATGAAACTTGCTGCTGTAAAGGCTTTAGCTGCTTTAACCAAAGAGCCTGTACCTGATATTGTAAACCTTGCATATAATCAAAAAACAATTACGTTTGGCGAAGATTATATTATTCCCAAACCTGTTGATCCAAGATTATTAAGTACAGTAGCACCAGCAGTTGCAAAAGCAGCAATGGCAAGTGGTGTGGCTAAAAAAGACATTTCAAACTGGAAACTTTATGAAGTTGAATTAAACAAACGATTGGGCTTAGATAACCAGCTTTTACGCATCATTGCCAATAAGGCAAAACGAGATCCTAAGCGTATTGTTTTTGCTGAAGCCGATAATGCAAAAATTTTAAAAGCAGCAAGTAGTTTGTATGATGATGGCATTGCTTATCCTATCTTATTGGGCAACGAAAAAAAGATAAACACCATAGCCGAGGAAAATAATATTGATATTACCGACCTGCCAATTATTGATCCAAGAAACGATGACACTGAAGCCAAGCGTGAGTTGTATGGTGAATTATTTTTTAAGAAAAGACAACGCAAGGGCTTGAACCATTATGAGAGCATAAAGGCAATGAAGAATAGAAATCATTTTGGTTGTATGATGGTTGAAATGGGTGATGCCGATGCAATGATTAGTGGCTTAACAAAAAATTACGCAGCAGCTATTCGCCCTGCCATTCAAATTATTGGTACAGAAGAAGGCGTTAAAAAAATTGCTGGAATGTATTTGATGATTACCAAAAAAGGCCCTTTGTTTTTGGCAGATACAACAGTAAATTTTAACCCTACTGCTGAAGAACTTGCAGATATTACTTTGCTGGTTGCAAAAGAGGTAAGAACATTGGGTGTAACACCACGAATTGCAATGATGAGTTATAGCAATTTTGGTAGTAGCGATGGGGTAGAAGCTAAGCTTGTTTCAAGAGCCACAGAGATTGTAAAGCAAAGAAGCCCCCAACTGATTATAGATGGTGAAATGCAAGGTACGCTTGCATTTAACAAAGAAATTTTAAAAGATAATTATGCGTTTAGTGCATTGGCAGATGAGAATGTTAACGTATTAATTTTCCCTAATTTAACAGCAGGTAATGTTGCTTATAATTTACTAAAAGAAGTAGGAGAATGCGAAGCAATTGGGCCTATTTTATTGGGCTTAAAAAAACCTGTTCACGTGTTACAATTAGGTAGCACAGTAAGAGGCATTATTAATATGGCGTACATTGCTGTTTTAGATGCTCAATTAAAAACGAGATTGGATACAAATGTTGAAGTAGAAAGAACAAACTGGTGGAAGAGAATGAGGAAGAAGAAGAAATAAAGCCCCTAACCCCTAAAGGGAATAAAATATTGAACAACATCCTTAACTCCCTTTAGGGTTGGGGTAATAAAATATCAAACAATGCCTTTAATAGCTCCATCAATACTCGCAGCAAATTTTCTTCGATTAGAAGATGAATGCAAAATGGTAAATACAAGTCAGGCAGATTGGTTTCATCTGGACGTAATGGATGGACGATTTGTACCGAACATTAGTTTTGGCTTACCAGTTATTGAGCAAATAAAAACCGTTGCAACAAAGACTTTGGACGTTCATCTAATGATTGTTGAACCAGAAAAATATGCAGCAGAATTTAAAGCTGCTGGTGCAGATATTTTAACAGTACACATCGAAATTTGCAATCACCTGCATCGCAATATTCAACAAATAAAAAGTCTTGGAATGCAAGCAGGTGTTGCAGTAAATCCACACACATCAATTACTTTGTTGGACGATGTTTTGGCCGATATTGACTTAGTGTGCTTGATGAGTGTGAACCCTGGTTTTGGTGGGCAAAAATTTATTACTAATACACTTCATAAAATAACCAAGTTAAAAGATAGAATTATACAAAGAAACTTAAATGTATTAATTGAAATTGATGGTGGTGTAACGCTTGATAATGCTGCTGAAATAATTAATGCTGGAGCAGATGTTTTGGTGGCTGGAAATACGGTTTTTAAAGCACCAAACCCTACTGAAACTATTGCTGCTTTAAAAGCTATTAAATAAGAATTTACATCGAATTAACATTAATTTGGAACTTAAATATATCAACCGTTATATTTGCAGCGGAAATAACAAAGTGAAGAAGGGAACGATAGCCGTTCCCTTCTCTATTTTTTAGAATTGAACAGAATAATGGAAACTCAAATAGAACAAGTACAAAAATTATTGGATAATATTTTGGTTGATGAAACTGATTTTTTTTGTGTAAACTTTAAGGTAAAGCCAACCAACAATTTCAAAATATTCTTAGATGGTGATAATGGTATCACCATTGAAAAATGTGTGCAGATAAATAGAAAATTATACAAGGCAATTGAAGAATTAGCTATTTATCCAGAAGGTGATTTTAGTTTGGAAATTTCAAGCCCAGGGGTTGATGAACCATTAAAACTAAATCGCCAGTACAAAAAAAACATTGGAAGATTTGTAGAAATAATTTTTAATGATGACAGTGTAAAGGAAGGTAAACTACTTGAAGTTACAGAAACAGATATTATCATTGAAACTGTTGATGGCAAAGGAAAGAAAGCAGTTACACAGCAAGTTTTAGTTCCTATTTCAAATATTAAAACGGCAACAGTTCAAGTGAGATTTTAGGGTGGTATGTTAGAAATGAAAATAAATAGAGAATTTAAAATAATAAAATCGTAAACAAATAATGGTATGGCAAGTATTAATTTAATAGACGCGTTTCAAGAGTTTAAAGATGCTGAAAACATTGATAGACCCACGATGATGAAAGTGGTTGAAGATGTATTTAAAACATTGCTTCGTAAGAAATATGGTACTGATGAAAACTTTGATGTTATCGTAAATGCCGAAAAAGGTGACTTGGAAATATTTCATAAAAGAGAAATAAGACCAGATGATGATGTTGATAATCCATTGGCAGAAATTGCATATAGCGAAGCAATAAAAATTGAACCCGATTTTGAAATTGGTGAAGAATTGATACAAGAAGTTGACCTTTACGATTTTGGTCGTCGTGCTATTCTTGCTGCAAAACAAACTTTAGCAAGTCGTATTGGCGACTTAAAGAAGAATGTATTGTTAAAAAAATATGGTGATAGAGTTGGCGAAATTGTTTCTGCCGAAATTTATCAAGTTTGGAAAAAAGAAGTATTGTGCTTGGATGATGAAGGCAATGAATTAATTCTTCCAAAATCTGAACAAATTCCTACCGATTATTTTAAAAAAGGAGAGAATACAAGAGCAGTTGTTGCTCGTGTTGATTTAAAAAATAATACACCGGTAATCATACTTTCACGTACAAGTCCTTTATTTTTATCAAAACTTTTAGAAATAGAAGTTCCAGAAATTTTTGATGGCTTAATTGCAATTAAAAAAATTGTTCGTGATCCAGGAGAAAGAGCAAAAGTTGCTGTTGAAAGTTATGATGATAGAATAGATCCAGTAGGTGCTTGCGTTGGTATGAAAGGTAGCCGCATTCACGGTATTGTGAGAGAGTTGAAAAATGAGAATATCGACATCATCAATTATACTACAAACATCCAACTGCTTATTCAACGTTCATTAACTCCAGCTAAAATTAGCTTTATGAATTTGGACAACGATAAACTTCAAGCTGACGTTTATTTGAAGCCAGATCAAGTAAGCCTTGCAATTGGTAGAAGAGGCGTAAACATTAAACTTGCAAGCGAATTAACTGGTTACGAAATTGATGTTTACAGAGATGATGAAGAGCAAGTAGAATTATCTGATTTTGATTTAGATGAATTTGCAGATGAAATTGACCAATGGATTATTGATGAGTTCAAAAGAGTTGGTTGTGATACAGCACAAAGTGTATTAAAATTAAGCGATAGTGAACTTGAAAGAAGAACAGATTTAGAAAAAGAAACAATAGCAGACGTAAGAAGAATTTTACAAGCAGAAGTTGATAGCCAAGAATAATGCGTTGATGCTTTTGCGAGAATAGTTGATTAATAAAAATAAAAAGAAAAGTGATTAATTTTAATTGTAAAACACATTAACCTCTTCTTTAAATAAAACTGAATGTCAGAAATAAAATTACCGAGATTGGCAGCCGCTGCAACAGAGTTTAATGTAGGAAGAGATACATTAATAGAGTTGTTGCATAAAAAAGGCTTTAAAGATGTTGAGTTTAAAGATACTACTAAACTTACATCAGAAATGTACTATGCTGCACAAGCAGAGTTTAGTACAGATAAAGCTGCAAAAAGCAAAGCAGATTCAATAGAAATAATTAAGTCTGTTTCCATTGAGCCTAAAAAGAAAAAAGACGAGCAAGATTTATCTATTGGAAAAAAAGAAGTTGCTAAACCGATAGCTCAAACGCCTACAGTAGCAGCAGTTGTAGAGGAAATTAAAGCTCCCGTTATTGAAGCTAAAGTAGAAACAACAAAATGGCTTGAAGTAGAGAAAAAACCTGAACCAGTTGTTGAAGAAATAGTAGAAGTTGCAGAAGTTAAAAACGACGATATCGTTAGAATAGAAGCACCTGAATTGGATGGTCCAAAAATTTTGGGCAGCATAGATTTAAGTGCAATCGACTCTTCAACAAAACCTAAAAAAACAACTAAAAAGAAAAAAGAGGATGAGGTGGTTGTAGAACCAACTGCACAACCTGTTGTAGAGGAAGTGAAGGCTGTTAAAAAAGTTGTTAAAAAGGTTATTAAAGAAGAGCAGCCTATTGCTCCTGTTGCACCAGCTAAACCAAGATTGGCAGAAGATGTGTTTAAAATGCCTGTTGCTCAAGAGCAAACTAACCCAGAGGCAGTTACTCAAGCTGCTGGTGTTGTTGAAAATATTTCTGTAGCAAAATTGACAGGTCCAGTTGTTTTGGGTAAAATTGAATTGCCAAAAGACAACGACACTCGCCCAAAACCACCAAGTAAAGAAGAACTTGCAAGACGTAAAAGAACACCAATTACTAATAAAGGTGCAAATATTCAACGTGTAGATTTTAGAAGACCAGATGGAAGCACTGGTGATAATAGAAATGGTGGTGGTTATCAAGGTAATCGTCCTTCTGGTCCTGGTGGTCAAAGACCTCCAGGAACTGGTTATCAAGGTAATCGTCCAAGTGGACCAGGCAATAATCGTCCTGGTACAAGACCTCCTTTGGCACGTAGAGAAGATAAAGAAATTGATAAAAACGAAATTCAAGCCAAGATAAAAGAAACCCAAGCAAAACTTGCTGGCAATAGTGGACGTGGTGGCAGAAATTTAAAAGCAAAAAATAGAAGAGATAAACGTAGAGAAGCTGCTGAAAATGAAGGCAACGAAAGAGAAGACAATAAACTTCAAGTTACAGAATTTGTAACGGTTAGTGAACTTGCAAACCTTATGGATGTTGGGTTTACAGACATTATTAGCAAGTGTATGAATTTGGGAATAATGGTTTCTATCAACCAAAGATTAGATGCTGAAGTTATAGAATTGGTTGCAAGTGAATTTAACTTTGAAGTAGAATTTACGAATGTTGATGACGTTGAAGAAGATTACGAAGAAGATGAGGATAATCCTGAAGAAATGGTGAGTCGTCCTCCAATTGTAACTATTATGGGTCACGTCGATCATGGTAAAACATCATTGCTTGATTATATAAGAAGTGCAAATGTAGTTGCAGGTGAAAGTGGTGGTATTACACAGCATATTGGTGCTTATGAAGTAACACTTCCTGCATCTGGAAAAAATATTACTTTCTTGGATACGCCTGGTCACGAAGCCTTTACAGCTATGCGTGCAAGAGGAGCGAAAGTTACCGATATTGCAGTAATTGTGGTAGCTGCTGATGATGCAGTAATGCCACAAACAAAAGAAGCGATCAGCCACGCACAAGCTGCAACTGTACCAATGATTTTTGCTGTAAATAAAATTGATAGAGATGGTTCTAATCCTCAAAAAATATACGAGCAACTTTCTCAAATGAATATTTTAGTAGAAAGTTGGGGTGGTAAATATCAATCTCAAGAATTGTCTGCTAAAAAAGGGTTGAACATTGATTTGTTG
>JANYEP010000142.1 GCA_025363075.1 Chitinophagaceae bacterium
TTTTGCTCTGTTAGTGTAGTAATGGTAGCTTTTAATTGAATGTGAATTGAAACCTCTTTAAGATAACCACCATTTGTAAAAGGTCCCCAACCAGTAATGGTTGCATCAATTCCATTTCCATCTTGCGACCTGTTAGCAATAATGCAAGAGGCACCTACTTTGCTCGCAACTGCGTGTAGATAAGCGTAGCTTAATTCGCTTTCTATATCGTTTTGTGTTAATGGGTTCATTGTTTAAAGATTTCAAAGATAAGTTGTTTGTTATTTATTAAAACGTTGTCATCAATTCATTCTTGTATTTCTTCTTTTTTTATATTGGTTTTACTAATGTAAAAGAAATTTCATTAAAGTTGTTTTACATTTCTAATTGTGTTTCTTTTATTTCTGATAAATCTATTTCTAATAAATTTTCTACTTCTTCGCAAAACCAAACCCACCTTGCATTCATAGATTCAATATTCCACTGTTTATTGTACTTAGAAGCTTTGTAATCGTTAACCAGATTTTGAGTTATTTTAAATGATGTTATTTTATCATCTGTTCTGCTGTGGTTGCCTGTTCCATCATAAGCTTTCATTTTATTATCAAATCCATCATTGCTTGCAGCTAAGTTTTTTGAACCACTAAGTAAAGTTAGGTTGGCACCAGTATTCATCCAATTGTCAATAGTTTCTACATCATTAAAAAAAGCCCAATCATCATTTTTTGCAAAGGCTCGTGGCAGTATATGTTCTGTTTGAATTGTTCTATCCCAAATTTCAAAAAACTGTGGGTTATCCTGCTGGTTATATTCAATCATAAACAACAAAGGCTTGCACCATTTTTCAAAATAAATATCTTTATCTAAATTATCAATTGCTCTATCAATTACATTGTCTGCCAAATGCTTTTCAAGCTCGGCAGTAATAAATTTTATACCTTTTTTTTCTTTAATCAATTTAATGATATTAAAAGATGTTTGCTTGATTTTTGAAAGTGTGTTTCCTGCTATCCAATTTAGATAGTAGTAACGTTTAAAGACTTTTAAAAATTCTTCGTAATCTGGATAATTGCTGTTAAGTGCTGTTAATACAATAGTTCGCCAATACATAGCCCAAGGCAAATACCAAAAGCCATACATCATTGCATCTTTACGATTATATACATTGTTTTTGTAGTGGCTTAAAAATGATTTGAACTCGCTGATAGCATCATTTGGGTCTTTGTGTTCTAACAAAGCAACTAACTCATCGTACAGTGATTTTTTGGGATTGTCGCCCAACAAATAATACTCGTACATAACGAACAATTCGTTTAGGCTTTCTTCGGTATCTATAGCTATGTTGGAACAAAATTTCCAGTCGTCCATAAACTGGTCTTCCTTTTGCCTTTTTACCTCATCATCATCGTATAACTTATGAATGCGACCAATGAGATAACTTTTTATGAGGTCGGAATTTGAAAGGTCTAAACCTCTATCGTTTAGTACCTGAAACAGTTTGATAGCAAAACTTACAGACTGACAATCGATGCGAATTATTTTTACACTATTGAATAAGTAATTGATGAAAGCACCTGCTTCTGCCTCGCCCAAATCCATTAACTTTTGAGTAAAAAATGCTGCTGTATTGATGAACTTAAACTTTGGGTCTTCATCGTTGCGAAGGTCTTTTTTTAAGGGGCGTTTGTGCTTGGTAGATGCCCCATCTTTTAACACAATATTGTTAAAATCGGTTTCGTGATTTGAGTGTGTTTTTAGCCTTAGCCTTTGAAATCTATCGTTGAATTTGATAGATGTTTTAATAGTATTTGAATCAATTGCAAAGGGGTCGGATTCTAAAATATTGTTATTGATATTTGGGTATAAATCGCGATACACACACAGCAAAATAAGCAAGGTGGTAAGCCTTTGTTGCCCATCTACCACATCGATATAATTTGAAGCATCTTGTGGTTTTGCTGTGATAACAGAACCTAAAAAATAATTAGGGTCGTTATCTTTGGCATCTACAATATCGTCCCACAATTTTTCTAATTGTTCATCGCCCCAAGAGTAAGGACGCTGGTAGCGTGGTATTTGATACAGTGCATCGGCATTGCCAAACAGTTGTTTTATAGTAAGGCTTTGGGGCTTGAATATATCTTCCATTGTGTTGGGTTATTTTAGTTGGTAGCTACTTGTAATTCGCCAGAAATAAGTTTGGGTAAAAGGGTGTCTCGTAAAGTTGATAGTTGTTGATTTTCTTTTGTGTTAGAAAAAATAAGCTCATCATTATGTTTAGTTAGTTCATCAAAAAATTTTACATATTCAATAGGTGGAATAATAACTTTTATATTGCCTAATGTTTCTTTGTTTATTGAACCAAAAACTGTTCCTTCATTATCATAGGATTTTAATTCTGTTTGTAATGAAAGTATTTTGTAATATGTATATGAAAAAAAATTGTTACTGTGGGAAATAGAACCAAGTCCTCTACCAATACAACAATTTTCTTGAGCCATATTTATATCGCCAACAGGGGCTCTAACACTTATTAATGTTTCATATTTATTTGCAATTTTTTTAGGATCTGTAGTAAATACTCTTACACTTGGAAACCTGAAACCAAAATCGGAACGACCTTGAAAAAATATCATACCATTACTTACTTCATTATATGTATCACCTTTTGGCGACTGTCCCATATTTAAAAGAAATTCATCCTTTAATGTTCCAACCTTCCACCCTTTAGGAATTTCGCCTAATTCGCTATCCATCATTTCGCCACCTGATGATTTGTAAGGTTCGCCGTTTTCATTTGGGAAATTAAAATCTATAAACCATTGCTTAAATAATGCTTGGGCAAGGTTTTCTAACGCTGCATTTATTTTATTGTTAAGTTCTATTTTATCATCAAGAGAAGAAAGTATTTCGGCAATGGCTGTTTGGGTTTGAAGGTTGGGAAGAGAGACTAAAACTTCATTTAAAACTTGTGTTGTTAAACTTGGAACCGCCGACCCAACATTTAAAGAAGCTAAGTCAAAAGTTTTAAGAGTGTAAAACAGATATTTTGGTATTGCAAGCTCACGATTTATCTTAGACCAAAACATTGTATCAACAGACCAAAAGGGTTCGTTCACATAAAATAAATTACTCAATGTTCCTTTTCGTGGAATAAGTATAGATTCTTCTTCATAAATAGCTTTTTCAACGTGCCTCATAACCCCACCAGAGCCATATAAAGGATAAAGACCATCGCTTAAATGCTTATGGTCTTTACCGTATTTAATTTCCATTACATCGGATAATTTATATTCTTTCCAATTGGTCATTAGTTGGCAATTTGTTTTTTAAAATGGCAGTTTTATTTAAGATTTAACAACTCTTTAAGAGTTGTCAAATCAGTGTCGTAAGCTGTGTTTTTTGCCATAAAGAATATTTCTTATTTTACTTTGGGCAACTAATTTACTAATTAGCAAAAAGTATTACCTTTTCTTTAAGGTAATTTAATTGAGCATAAGTAATGGCTTGGCTATGCTGTAATCTGCCAACAATAATAGCAGCGTGTGTATTGTGTTTTTTTGCTATTGCTTTAATTTTAACATCGGTGTAAATGCCATTTAATTCATCAATGGCTTGTGGGCTTAACAGCATTTTTTGTGCAAAGGCATTGGCTTCGTTTTCTTTAGCTGCATCGTAGTTAAAGCCCTCAAAATCTTCAATAAAAATTTCGGTTTTGCCGTGCTTTAAAATATGCCCAGCCTCGTGAAAAAATGAGAACCAAAAATGGTCGTTGGTAGTGTGCCTGTCTGTAAGTTGTATTACAGGATTGCCACCTATCCATCGTGTAGCTCCACTTACTGGTGCTTTGGGAATTTTTGGGGTATAAACTAATTGCACACCAGCTTTTGCACAAAGTGCTTTAAGTGTTTGTGGGAAATTTTTATCGTTTTTTGCAACCAAGTTTTTTGCTTCTTCTAACACTTGTAAAAAAGTTGCTTTGTCATATTTAGTAGCCTTGTTTTTTTCTACTTCTATCTCGCCTAAACGAATCCAAGTTGCCATACTGCCCAATGTGCTATTATGTACTGTAGATTTTTTGTAATTAGCATTGGCATATTTATGTACATAAATTTCTTGCCATTGCTTTGGCGAAGCCACACGAAAAAATTGCAACACTTGCTGCACCAATTCGTTGCCTTTTAAAGCTGCATTTATGTAGTTGTTCTTTTTTAAAAAATTTACTGGTATTTGCTTTAGCCATAGTAAGCAATCGTCTAAATATTGATACTGCTCTATACGATATAATTTTTCCCTATAACTTTTTTCGAGGTTAAGCCAAAAACTTGCATCAATGTTTAAAACCCTTTCTAAGAGGAAGGCAGTTTTTACAGAAATGGGTTCTTTTGCTTTAATAATATCGCTCACTTTCTCTGGGGTTAAGCCCATACGAGATGCTAAATCGGTTTGAGATAATTTTAAATATTCTATAGTTTCGAGTATAGTATCTCCAGGAAGAGAAAGTAATTCCTTCTCGGCTTTTTGGTTTGCGTTCATTGCTGTGGTTCTTTAATTGTGGTAATCTACTTGTGCTTCAATCATTTTAATATCCGTAACTAAAATGGTGTTGATGCCACCATCGTCTTTAACAGGTATTGGGTCATTTTCTATTTCAAAAATCAATCTATGGTTTGCCGAAATATCAACAGCCCATTCGCCATTTCTATTGCCCGTAAGTGGGTGACAGTTTGCTGCTGGTATGGATTGTAGAATTAATAAATTATCAGCCGCTTGTAATTCATCCATTCTTTTTGCAACCCTTTTAGCATTTACTCCAAATGTCTTTTGAATTTCTTTGGCAATCGTTAATTGCTTTTCAAGTTTATTAGATTTAAACGTAATTGTCATACAAAAGTAAATGTTATTACCGAAAAAGGGTAATTAAATTTTTAGATAACGATGCCGATTTTAGAAAGATTTTGTTTTATTCGCTGTTGCAACTCTATTGATTTTGCAAAGTGATTGGTTAAGTTTGTTGATATTTCTGCAACTTTTTCTTCAAAAGAAATGCCATCATCTTCTACTTCTTCTGTACCTACATATCTGCCAGGTGTAAGTACAAAATTATTGGCTTCTACTTCGGCAATTGTAGCTGCTTTGCAAAAGCCTTGCACATCTTGATAGCCACCATTTATATTTCGCCAGGCGTGATATACATTGGCAATTTTAGCAATATCATCATCATTAAAAGCCTTGTTTTTTCGGCTTGTCATTGAGCCAATTTTTCGAGCATCAATAAACAATATTTCACTGCTTCTATTTCTAAATTTATGATTGGTTCTGTTGCGTGCTAAGAACCATAAACAAGCAGGGATTTGTGTATTATAGAAAAGCTGTGTTGGTAGTGCAACCATACAATCTACCAAACCCTCGGTTATCATTTTTTTTCTTATTTCATTTTCTGTTCCTGCATTGGTTGTCATAGAACCATTTGCTAACACAATACCTGCTATGCCATTGGGGCTAAGTTTATTGATGAACAATTGCAACCAACCATAATTGGCATTGCCCACTGGTGGCACACCATATTGCCACAAGTGGCTATCTTGTAATTGCTCACCACCCCAATCGGAAATATTGAATGGCGGATTTGCCATTATAAAATCGGCTTTAAGGTCTTTGTGTTTATCGCTGTGGAATGTGTCGCCCAGTTCAATTTTTGCATCAATACCACGAATAGCCAAATTCATTTTTGCTAACTTGAAAGTAGTAGGATTACTCTCTTGCCCATAAACGTGAATATCATCTATTTTGCCACCGTGAGCGTGTAAGATTTTTTCACTTTGTACGAACATTCCACCACTGCCACAACAACCATCATATATACGCCCACTATAGGGTTCAAGCATTTCGACTAATAATTTTACTATGCTCTCTGGTGTGTAAAACTGACCACCACGTTTGCCTTCAGCATCGGCAAACATTCCTAAAAAATATTCATACACACGACCCAATAAATCTTTGCTGCTATGCCCTTTTTCTTTGAAGCCAATGTTGCCAATTAAATCAATCAACTCGCCCAAGCGTTTTTTGTCAAGTGCAGGTCGTGCATAGTCTTTAGGCAACACGCCTTTTAACGATGGATTATCTTTTTCTATAGCATCCATTGCATCGTCAATATCCTTGCCTACGGTTGGTAGTTTAGCTCTTTGATATTGCAAATAATTCCAACGTGCAGATGGTGGCACATAAAAAACATTCTCTGCAAGGTATTCGTCTTTATCTTCTTCGTTTGAAAATTTATCGTCTTTTAGTTTATTATACAATTCCTCGAAACTATCGGAAATGTATTTAAGAAAAATCAAGCCCAATACAATGTGTTTGTACTCGGCTGCATCAATATTTTTTCGCAGTTGGTCGGCTGCTAACCATAATTGTTTTTCAAGTGGTTGTTCCTT
>JANYEP010000152.1 GCA_025363075.1 Chitinophagaceae bacterium
GGCATAAGCACCAGCTTTATCATAAGGTTTATATTTATCAATATAAAATTCAATTTGCTCTTCAGTTAATGGATGAAATTCAACTTCAGTAATATCTGCAAAAGCAATTTCATTTTCGCCGTTTAATATTACAACACCAGTTATTACTTGATGTATTTTGCCAGATAATTTTGAGAGAAATAAGATAGCTTCGTCTCTATTTTTTGGCTTGCCAATAATTTCGTTTTCTATCACAACAATAGTATCTGCTGCAAGAATGGATTTAGTATTGTTTGTCAATTTATCAGCAATAGCTTTAGCCTTCTCTCTTGCAATAAACACAGGCACTTCAGCAATATTCATATCACTTGGAAAAGTTTCATCTGTATTGGCAATCATTACCTCAAAATCCACTTCTGCCCATTCAAGTAATTGCTTTCTGCGAGGCGATTGTGATGCAAGTATTATATTCATTATTTATTGATAAATGTAGAAAAAAATCATTGATAAAATACCACTCAGCATTACCCATTTTACCAAACTGCTAAGCTTATGGAAGTCCTGTGAAGATTGAGCTTTAATTAGTTTTTTAAATATGTAAATAAGTGGTGTAATAATAAATATTGTTGCGTAACTAATGCTCATCCACCAACCAAAACGTATAACATAGAGCTGTGCTATAATCAACATACCAATGAGTACAATTAACCATACAGCAACAAAAACTTTTGTGGCATTTAGCCCCCACATAATAGGCATTGTTTTACACCCATTTTTTCTGTCGCCATCAACATCTTCCATATCTTTTATCACCTCTCTCACCACAGAAATAATAAATGAAAATGATGCATATAAAATACCCAAGCGAAGGATTTTATAATAGGCTTCCATTGCCTCAAACGTAGTATTAGCAAGCTTTTCATACTCTGGCAATACTAAAACCAAAATCACCCAAGCTGTTAATGCTGATACTACAATATTGCCAATAAGAAACTGTTTTTTTAGTGCAGCTGAATAGCCAAACAACAGTAACACACAAATGCCATTTGCTAGAGCAAGCCAAAATAAATTGAGCCTTACACCAATAAATACGCTACACATTATACCAATTAAACTAACCACTAAATGCAAAAAAATAACTTGCCTTCGAGGAATATGTTTATCAACTACAAGTTTATGAGGTTTGTTTATCTGGTCAATATTTACATCAAAATAATCATTGATGATATTGCCGCCAGCTGCTATGCAAACAGAAGCAAAAATGATGAGCAATAAGTAATGGTTTGTAATTTGTGGATGTAGCGATATTGTTGTCAGATTGGGCTTTAAAATACAATAGTGAAATAGCAATTGCGTGATGGCAATAAACAACAAATTTTGCCAACGAACCATTAATAAAAAAGCTGCTATTTTTTTCAAAATATTTAGTGAATGTTGTTGAAACCCTTGTGAATAAAGAAGCCTCCATTGCGGAGGCTTTGTTTTTTTTATAACGAAGAAACTATTTTACAACATAAATTCCTGTTGCCTGCACTACAATTTCTTGCTTTGGTTCTTTAATTTTTTCAATTTCTTCTTTCGATTTTCCAGCGTCTTCTGCATAATGTTTTAGCATCTCTACACTTGTAATTTTCTTTTCAGCAGAGCCTTTAACAACAATAGTTTTTCCGTTCATTGATGTTGGAACAAAGAACTTGTGATCTTTCATTCTAATCATAATTGTTCCCGATTCTGTTTTCATTCTTAACCAGCAACCTTCTGCTTCACACACTTGAGCAACTTGTCCTTCTACTTTTACATCAAGCTTAGTTTCTTTATCCAATTTTTTTACTAAATCATTTGAAGAAATAGAACCTTCATTAGTTATTTTTTCTCCAAAAGTCATGCCTGCATCTGCTGGTCCTTTTGGTGGTTGTGCCAATAATATTCCAGCAAACAAACTGGTGATTGATAGAGCTAAAATCTTTTTCATAATTAAAATATTTTGGCAAATGTAAGAGAATAATAAAATGAGTTCTATTCAACAAATTTCTTTGCTGCCAAATAAATAAAATAGGTAATTGGAAATGCAGCAAAAACATCAATGGAATAATGAACGTGCTGAAATAAAACCATTACACCAATGCAAATGCTTGCAATTAATGCAACCCTTTTGTGCCAGTGCTTTTGAAAACATAAATACATCAGAAAAACTGTAGCTGTATGCCCAGAGTAAAACAAATCCTTGGTAATAAATTTACCGCCATAAAATGCGTTGGCAATGGGGTCAACCAAGGGAACTAAATTATTTGGAGGGTTTAATGTAAATATCGAAATTGTAATAACTCTCGATATACATAGAAATATGTAAGCCCATAAAAACAGCAAAAAGAACTTAGGGTATTTTACTGCTTGAACAATAGTTAAAATAGCACAAAACCATATCAATGAAAATATAGGAATGGAAAGGTTTATACTTGGCATTTGGCGAAGCAACCAATCGTTAACTTGATAACCATCTCTTGCTTCAATTGTATTAAAAAAGAAAGGGAAACCTGAAAGTATAATAATGAGTATCAATACGCCAATGCTCACCTGTTTTTTGTATGCAGGCATTTGCCAAGCCTTGCTCCATCTACTTCCTATGCCATTTGTTTTATTATCTTCCACTAAATAAAATGTATTTTTCTTATAAAATTATCCATCAATTTTCTTTGTTGCCCAATCCAATACTATTTGCAACTGTTCTTCTCTTGTTAAATTGCTATTGTCTAAAACCACAGCATCCTCAGCTTTTCTTAATGGACTTACTTCTCTGTTACTATCAATATAATCTCGCAATTCAAGATTGTTTTGCACTTCTTCAATGCTGGCAATAATGCCCTTTTCAACCATTTCTTTGTAACGTCTTCCCACTCTTACTGCAATGTCAGCAGTAACAAAAACTTTCAATGCAGCAGTCGGAAATACAGTTGTTCCAATATCTCTCCCATCCATCACAATTCCTTTCTTTTTACCCATTTGTTGTTGTTGTGCAACAGCAAAATCTCTCACTTCTTTTATGGTAGAAACTGCACTCACATTTTCGCTCACAAGCATATCTCTAATTAAAGCATCTACATTTTCACCATTCAATAAAATATGGCTTTGATTACCTTCTTCTATATATTCAAAATCCAAATGAATTTCAGGCAATGATTTCTTTACTTCATTAGGTTTATTCCAATCAATATGATTTCTTAAAAAATACAATGTAATAGCACGATACATTGCACCACTATCTACAAAAATATAGTTGAGTTTTTTAGCCAATTGCTTCGCCAATGTGCTTTTGCCACAAGACGAGTAACCATCAATTGCTATGATTATTTTTTTCATAAAAAGCAAATATAACAGCCTTGTGTTTTAGAAGTTTTATGTGATGAGAAAAGAAAATTGATATTGTTTTAATAACAAATAAAAAAACAAGCCTGCTTCTAAAGTTTATGAATTTTGCAAACAAGTTTTACCAGAATGATTAATAGTTATATACATACATTTTAAGTTCAAACTAATTGCTTATATTTGAATACCGCAGCATTGCAACTAACTATGCAACCTTACCCTTAAACTATGAGATATTTATTTATCTATATTATTTGCTTACTTGTATCTATTCAAAAAATACAAGCACAAGACCCTCACTTTACACAATACTATGCAGCCCCAATGCTAATGAATCCAGCACTTACAGGCTTTTTTAATGGAGATGTAAGAGTGAGTGGTTGCTACAGAAGCCAATGGCCAAGTATTCAATATCCGTTTCTCACAGGTACAGTTTCTGCTGATGCAAATGCTTTTAAAGGAGGTATAAAAGATGGTGATATACTGGGTGTTGGTTTTACAGGATTGTTTGACAAAACAAATAATGGTGGGCTAAAAACAAATGCACTTTCTGCATCTTTTTCTTATCACAAACTACTCGACAGGTTTGGTGTAAATAGATTGGGTGTGGGTGCAATGGCTACTTACAACACAAGAACATTAGATTACTCCAAGTTTACATTTGGTCAACAATTAACGCCATTGGGCTTCGATAACACATTGCCCACAGGCGAATCTACCAATGGTTTTTCTACTAACTATTTAGATTATTCAGTTGGCATTATATACTCTGCCATTACAGATGTTTCCAGTTTTTATTGTGGCGGTTCAGTATATCATTTCAATCAGCCAAACGAATCTTTTAATGGCCCTGTGCATACTGTTAAACCTCGCTTTGTTATAAATGCTGGTGGCAATTCAAACATAGGCGAGGCAAACAAGCTTTTTTACAGTGCTGCATATATGAAAAGTGAGTATAGCACAGACCTAATTTTTGGTGTTGCCTATGGCAAAGCCCTTTCTGAAATTGCAGATGATAACTATAATTTAATTTTAGGAGGATGGTACAGATACAATGATGCTGTTGCTCCTTACATTGGGCTTGAATATAAAAATTTAAGAGGTGGCATTTCTTATGATGTAAATGTATCTACACTAACAACAGCAAGCAAGTTGCGTGGTGGTTTTGAAATTACACTAAGCTACATTTTTACACAAAGTGCCGAAGCAAATGCAATTAAACAAACGCTTTGCCCACGTGGCAGTAGCCAGTTGAGGTGGTTTGGATATTAGATAATGGTTCTTTAAAGAATGCAGGAGGAACTCTAAATGGTTGGGGGGACTCCCCAAATGATTGGAGGAACTCTCCAAATCGTTTGGGGGACTCCCCAAGTGGTTGGAGGAACTCCCCAAGTGGTTGGAGGAACTCCCCAAGTGGTTGGAGGAACTCCCTAAATGGTTGGAGGAACTCCCTAAATGGTTGGAGGAACTCCCTAAATGGTTGGAGGGATTCCCTAATGGGTTGGAGGGATTCCCCAAATGGTTGGAGGTACTCTCCAATGGGTTGAATAAGCTAAAATTGAATATATAAAAAGTTTTTATGAGAATATTTAGATTGATTTTATTAATGGGAGTGTTTTTGGGATTGAAGGAAGGGAATACTTTTTCACAATCTGCTCCTAATTGTAAAAGTTCTATCACATCAACAAATGGAGCTAATTCTTTTTGCAGCGGTAAAAACCTTTTGCTGTGGTATGGAGATACCTCAAGTGGAAAAAAAGTGTATCAATGGTTTACTGGTTCTTATCCAAAATTAAAAGTAATTACTGGTGCGATAAGCCCACAACTTTTAGTAACAACTGGTGATACATTTTATGTAAGAGTTGTAGATACTTCTATTTCACATTCTGCATCAACCGATACTGGATATTGTTTTAGAATCATTACAAAAGACCTAACACCAAATTCAAATTTTACTTACACTCCAAACACTGCCTTGTGTGGCACTACTACTATAAATTTTACTGGAGTTAATCAAGCTGGCTGTCAATATGATTGGAATTTTGGAGATATAAATTATAATCAATCAAGCTCAGTAAATCCTTCTCACACATATATACCAAATAATACTTCTACTTCATATCACGTAACATTGATTGTAAAAAATGCTAACTCTACCTGTTTTGATACAACAAAAGCAACCATTGTAATCAGTGCTGGCCCCGATGCTAAACTTGATGAAACTAGTGCGATTCTTTATGATGGAGGTATAGGCTTTGTTGACTGCTCAGGCACTAATACATCAGCATTTACTTTTACTAATGCATCCACAACTACAGTATCAAATGTATCGAACTATAATATTAGCTGGGGTGATAACTCTACCGATTTTAATGGAACTACTTTTACTAATACTAATCATACATATAACATAGGTCTTTATAAATTAAAGTATAAAATAACAGGTACAAATGGTTGTGTTAATACGAAACAATATTTTGTGTTTGTTGGTACAAATCCCGCTGTGGGAATTGGTAGCCCAGGAAATACTGTAATATGTACGGGTGCAACTCTGAAATTTCCAATCAATAATACAGTAAACAATCCCCCAGGAACTACATATATATTACATTTTACAGATGGGACGCCCGATACTTCATTTAGCACTTATCCACCGCCTGATTCCATTTCACATATTTTCAACACTTCAAGTTGTGGTTATCCAAGTAATGCTTTTCAAGTATCAATATTAGCAAAAAACCCCTGTGATTCAACTCCAGGAAGCATTGGAGGTATCAAAGTTAGCCTTCAGCCTAAAGTTGATTTTACTGATAATTTGAATATTGATACTACTTGTATAAATAATACTGTAACCTTTACAAATACTGGAAATATTGGCACTATCCCCTATAGCCTAAGTAATTGCAATTCTGGCAACATAGTTTGGAGTATTTCACCTGCAACTGGTTGGAGTTTATCAAGTGGTAGTTTGGGTAGTGAC
>JANYEP010000160.1 GCA_025363075.1 Chitinophagaceae bacterium
AAGAAATTGATTATAATTTTAACGAGTTTAAAAAGATAATCACTAGCAAAAAGTTTGTTGCAACTTTTGGCGATGTAAATAAATCTGCTGAATATTCTTTAACCCGTCCACCAAAAGGATATGATGAAAACAACCCTGCAATAGATTACATAAAACTTAAAAGCTGGATAGCATCTACTGCTATAAAAGATGAGGAACTGACAGATAAAGATTTAGCAAAAAAAATAGTTTCCACCTTTGAGGTAATTAAACCTTTGCTTGATTTTTTGAACAGGGCTATTGAGGGGTAAATAAATTGTTGTTAAATAGCAGTTTGAGTTATAACTACTATTATTTTTACAGCAGAATTTACTGCTATGCAAATAAAAAAAATATTCGTTGCTGCTCTGCTTTTTCAATCATTCAACTGCATCTGCCAACCCATTCAAAAATCTGCTGAAGATGCTTTTATGATAACAAGGATGGCTGCAAAATTTCACGTGCAGCCAAGGGATTTGAATGATGATTTTTCCAAAGATGTCTTTAATGCTTTGCTTAAAAAACTGGACGACGAAAAAATATTCTTTACACAAGAAGACATCAGGCAATTATCTGTTTATAAATTTAAACTGGATGAAGAAATTGCAACACGAAAAACAATTTTTTTGCAGTTGCTAATCAGCATTTATTCACAACGTTTGCAACAGACAGATACAATGGCTGAAAATATTTTAAAACAACCATTCAACTTTAGTTTAGCCGAAAAATATACAGTTAAAGAAGATACTTCATATCCTGAAAACCTTGCTGCACAAAGGTTGAAGCTATATAAAAACTTTAAATATCCAATTGCATCTCAAATTGCCTCTTTGTTAGCTGAAGAAAAACAAACTACAAAATATAAAAAAATTACAGATAGCACACAAACTGTTTTAAGGAAAAAAGTGCTTGAAGTATTTAAAAGAAGTATTCAAAAAGAAATGCAATCGCCGGGTGGAATTGCACAAATTATTTGCAATGATTACTGCAAGGTAATTGCAACTTGCTACGACCCACATTCTGCTTATATGACCTTAACAGACAGAGAAAATTTTGAAAGTTATATTGGCAAAAAAAGTATGGTGTTTGGCTTTAATTTAAATGAAAATGAAGATGGAAGCATTAGCATTAAAAAGTTGGCACCAGGTAGTGCTGCTTTTAAAAGTGGAATGATAAATAAAGGAGATAAATTTCTTTCAATCAAGTGGGAGGGCTCACAACCAATTGATGTTAGTAATGCTTCTGCTGAAGAGATTGGCGAAATATTGGCAACAAACAATCACGCAAAAGCAACCATTACATTTTTAAAGGCAGATGGTACAAAGCGTGAGGTTGAGTTGGCAAAAGAACAGCAAACAGACGATGCTGATGACAACAAAGTGAAGAGTTATTTATTGAAAGGAGAGAAAACCATTGGCTATATTTCCTTGCCATCTTTTTATGAAGATTGGGATGATAAAAACAGTGTAAATGGGTGTTCTAACGATGTTGCAAAAGAAATTTTAAAGCTAAAAAAAGAAAATATAGATGGGCTTATTTTAGACATAAGATATAATGGTGGTGGTGCAATAACTGAAGCTGTGGATTTGGCTGGAATATTTATTGATGCAGGTCCTATTACCCAAATAAAATTTAGAGAGCCAAAACCAATAACATTAAAAGATGGCAACAGGGGAACCATATATGATGGCCCATTGACATTGCTGGTAAATGGGTTTAGTGCATCAGCATCAGAGTTGCTTGCTGGTACTTTGCAAGATTACCACAGAGCATTGATTGTTGGCAGCACAACCTATGGAAAAGCAACAGGGCAAAGGATTCTACCATTTGACACTACCATTACCCTGATGCAAAAACTGGATGATATAAAAACTCCCACCTATTTAAAACTAACAAACTTGCAGGTCTATCGTGTCACTGGTGCAACTGCACAATTTAAAGGTGTTGTGCCAGATATTATTTTGCCAGATGCAACAGATGCTTATGATAACAAAGAGAAAAATGAACCGTTTGCTATTCCTGCAAATAATATAGATGCGAATAAATATTATATTCCAAACAAGGTTTTGCCGCTTGATTTATTGAAAGAAAAAGGTGCTTTGTATCAGAAGGAAGAGCCATATTTTACTACCATTGCAACTTATATAAACAAAAGGAAAAGCAGTAAAAAAGAAGAAGATAAATCCTTGAAAATGGAAGACCTGTTAAAAGGTTATTCTAATCAGGCAAATGGAGAAGAAGAAGATGATGATAATGCAACAGAATTTGTGGAAACGAAAAAAGAAAATCAATTTTACACAATGTCTCTCAATAGTTACGAAAGTGAAAGGATAAAATCTGATTCTAACCTGAAAGACGCAACTGATAAATTTAAAAATTATTTAGCCAAAGACCCTTATTTAAAAATTGCTTATCGTTTAATGTTGTTAATGACAAAATAATTTTTTACTATTGCCCAAATTATTTAAAACACTGTTTATGAAAAAGTTGACTTCACTGTTTTTTTTTATGCTTGCTTTTGTAGTAGCTTCAATAGCTCAAGACCTTGATCAGCCAGGTGCTTATATGACAGCTATTAGCAATACACACAAGGATATGGATCAAAAATATATGGCTTACACAAGTGCTGCTGCACACGGAAAACGTGCGAGAAAAGTTGAAAAACTAAGATTGCAGGTTTTGGAAAACATTCAAAAAACAAAGGACAAATTAATTGATTTACCTTTTTACAAAGGTGATAAAAGCTTACGTCAAAGCAATATTGACTATGTTGATTTTTGTTATAAAATTTTTAATGAAGACTATGCTAAAATTGTGAATACAGAAGAGATAGCAGAACAATCTTTTGATGAAATGCAAGCCTTGCTTCTATTGCGTGAAAAAGTTGACGAAAAATTAAAAGTTGCTGTTGAAAAAGTAAATGCTGCAAGCAAAGATTTTGCAGCAAAATACAAGGTAAATATTATTGAAGGGGAGAAAAGTGAACTTGCTGAAAAGATGGAACAAGCTGGTAAAGTAAGCAAGTATTATAAGCCAGTTTTTCTTATTTTCTTTAAATGCAACTGGCAGGATAATGCACTTACAAAAGCAATGAATGAAAACAAGGTTAATGATATTGAACAAGCAAGAAATTCAATTATTAAATATGCCGATGAAGGATTAATGGCAATAGAAGCTGTACAATCTTTTGAAGGAGATGCATCACTTAAAATGGCTTGTAAACAAGCTTTGCAAGGATTTAAAGTAATAGCAGAAAAAGAAACTCCAAAAATTACAGACTATCAATTAAAGAAAGAAAATTTTGAGAAAATTAAAAAAGCTTATGAAGCAAAATCTCAAAGCGATAAAACAAAAGACGATGTGAATGCTTACAACAAAGCAGTTGCAGAAATGAATGCAGCTGTTAATGTTTCTAATCAGGCTACTGCCAATGCAAACAATAAAAGAAACGAGGTTTACAAAACTTGGGAAGATGCTGTAAAAACATTTTATGATACTCACGTACCACGTTACAGATAATTTATTTTTTTAAACTTAGAAATGGAGTTCAGAAACCATTATAAAAACGAGGCGAAACCGAAAAGCCAAACGAGTAGGAAATTAAAACTAAAAGTTTATGAAGTATTTTTTTGATGTACTTAAAAAGTACGCTGTTTTCAATGGTAGAGCAAGACGAAAGGAGTATTGGTATTTTTTCCTTTTTAATGTTCTTATTTCATTTGTTGTGGGATTCATTGCTGGAGCTACAAACACACCTTTTCTTGGTACAATTTATAGTCTTGCATTATTGCTTCCAGGTATTGCTGTTGCTGTAAGACGAATGCACGATGTAGATAAAAGTGGGTGGTACTGTCTTATTCCAATTTACAATTTGGTGCTTGCTTGCACAGAAGGTACACCTGGGAATAATAGTTATGGACCAGATCCTAAAAAAAATGGATTGGATGATGAAATAGAACAATTGGGAAGTGTATTAGAAAATTAAAGTATTATTTATTTAAGCAAAGGGCTGACCTAATTTAATTAGTCAGCCTTTTGCTATTTTAAACATATTACATTCATAGTTTTACATTTCAACTTTTATTTATGAACACATCTATTGCAGATATAAGAAAGGATTATACACTAAAATCATTGTCAGAAAAAGACGTAGATGGAAGCCCGTTTAATCAATTTACTATTTGGTGGAACGAGGCTGTTGCTAGCAATATTGATGAGGTAAACGCAATGACTTTATCTACCGTTAAAGTCAATTTAGCACCTGCTTCAAGAATAGTTTTGTTGAAAGGTTTCTCAGAGAAAGGATTTACTTTTTTTACCAATTATCAAAGTGCAAAAGGAGAACAGTTGTTTCACAATCCTAATGCCTCTCTTTGTTTTTTTTGGAAAGAATTGCAACGCCAGGTTCGTGTGGAAGGGCTTGTAGAAAAGGTTTCAACAGATGTGAGTAATGAATATTTTAATTCTCGTCCAGAAGGAAGTAAACTTGGTGCTTGGGCTTCACCACAAAGTAAAGTAATTAAAAGCCGAGATATTTTAATTGAAAATGAAGAAGCGTTTAAAAAGCAATTTGGAGAAAATATTAAACGTCCAAATCACTGGGGTGGATATATTTTAAAACCTAACTATATTGAGTTTTGGCAAGGTAGAAGCAACAGGCTGCACGACAGAATTTGCTATACTTTAGAAAATGAAAACTGGAACATAGAAAGGTTAGCTCCTTAATATTATGCAATTTCCCAAACTTCTTTTCCCCTTAATAATTTATCCAAATTTCCTTTGCCTTTTGTAGTAATTACTTCATCAATTTGCATTGCCATTACATCTTCATAGCAAGGTCTATCTGTTTGATAAAATACACCAAAAGGTCTTGGAAGATGGTGTGTATTTTGAGGGTTATCAAACATTCGCACTAATATCTGTGCTTTATAAAAATCTTTTTCGTCGTGAATCCATAGGTCGTCAACACTAACACCATTGCCTATTTCAACAACTATTGGGTTGAATCCATCAAGCTTAATTCCTTTATCTTGATTTGCACCAAATACCAATGGTTTGCCTTGTTCAAGAAACAAGGCTTCATCTGCCTTGCTACTTTTTTCTGTAAAAACTTCAAAAGCCCCGTCGTTAAAAATATTACAGTTTTGATATATTTCTACAAAGCTTGAACCCTTGTGTGCATTGGCTCTTATTAAAATTTGTTGCAAATGTTTTACATCTCTATCCATACTTCGTGCAATGAACGTTGCATCTGCACCCATTGCTAATGCCAATGGATTAAATGGATGATCAATGCTGCCAAAGGGAGTACTTTTTGTAATTTTATGCTCTTCGGATGTTGGCGAATATTGACCTTTTGTTAAACCATAAATTTGGTTATTGAAAATGAGTAAGTTCACATCAAAATTTCTACGAAGCAAATGAATAGTATGGTTGCCACCAATACTCATACTATCACCATCACCACTTACAATCCATACACTTAAATCTGGTCGAGATGCTTTTAACCCACTTGCAATTGCAGTTGCTCTGCCATGAATACTGTGCATTCCATAAGTATTCATATAATATGGAAAACGGCTGCTACAACCAATTCCAGAAACCATTACAATATTTTCCTTGGGAATACCAAGGGTTGGCATTACTTTTTGAACTTGAGCGAGAATGCTATAATCTCCACAACCTGGACACCAACGCACTTCTTGGTCGGTTACAAAATCTTTGGCTGTTAATGTTTGCGGTGCAATTGTATTTGTACTCATATGACTAAAAGTTATAACAAATGTAGTGAGAGATTAATTATTTTGAACTTTTGAAATGCAAATATTCGCCAACAAAAAATTTCATTATCCCGGCATTCTTGAAATATATTTTTCTACTTCTTTAATTTGATCAACAGTTTGTTTAGCTGTTGGCTTGCAAGCTTTCGCTTTTCTAAAATAATCTTTTGCAGCTCTAAACTCACGCTTATTCATAAAAATTTGGCACATACTTAAGTATGCAACTGCCTCACTTTCTTTATCAGAAATACCAAGTCTTATAGCAGCACGAATATAACTTTCTCCTTGCTTAAAATCACCTTTTTGCAAACTCATCATTCCAAGTTGCAATTTATTTGCACCTTCAGCTTCTGGCATTGGAGAACCTAATGCACTACTCATCTTCAAGTGTTTTTCAGCACCGTCAAAATCCTGCTTCATCATTGCCAAATTTCCCTTTAAAGTGTAGTAGGTAGAACGTACAGGTTTATACAATAATCCTGGGTATTTAATAGTGGCTAATATTTTTTCTACTTCTTCAATGTTTCCCTGCTCCATTGGTTCCTGCACTAAACGCAATGGGCCAATAAAAAAATGACTGAACAATGCTATTATACCAATAAAATAAAGAATAAATGCCGGCCAAAAACCAGCTTTTACTGTAACCAAAATAGCCAAAGCGATGGATAATAATCCAAGCCAGAAACGGTAGCGAATAAGTGTATTATAGAATTTCATTTTTTAAAATTTAGGTCGCAAAAGTAAGCGTTGAGTAACGAAGTGAGTAAGATTATTTTGTTGTAATTTGCTTTGGTACATAACTTCGTTTTTGTGGCAATTCTATTGTTGTTTAACAAATTAAATTATGCGAAAAACTCATTTAATAATAGTACTAATTTTTATTTTTTCAAGTGCCTGCACACAGCCTTCAACATCTGCAAATCAATCTAAAAGAGAGTTTTTTGCAAAGAGCGTTGGCAAGCTGCCAGCATTGCTTTATGGCTTAGGAGATGATAGATTGGGTGGTGCAAAAATGGGTTATATTGATACAGGAATTTTGTTCAAGGTAATTGATACAAGCGTAAGCCCTTGGAAGGTGCAAATGTCAAAAAATCGAAGTGCTTACATAGATAAAATTTATTTAAAAGCAGATACTAACTTAAAAGCAAAACCTTATTACCTCTCTGCAAATTTTAACGTTTTTGGAACAGATACAGGTTATGATATTGCAACACTGAATATAGATGAAAAACTTCCTTATCGCTCGTGGATGCAAACAAACCCTGCTGCTATTCAACTTGAAATTTTTGGAGTTCAAAGCAATACCAATTGGATAACACAATTACCTTCAAAGCTTAAAGAAATTAAAAATGTTTACTATCGTCAAAGCGAAGACGATGTGATGCTTGTAACTATTGAACTGAAACATCCAGCACATTGGGGCTACTCAATTTTTTATGAAAAAAATCAACTTATAATTAAGGTAAAACAACAGCCAAAAAGCCTTGACATAAAAAATATTAAAATTGCAATAGATGCTGGACATGGAGGAACTAATCTGGGTGCAGAAGGAAATACTACCCACATTTTGGAAAAAAATTACACTTTACTTTTTGCTAAGCAATTAAAAAAATATTTGAAGTCAAGGGGTGTTAATACTGTTTTTATGACAAGAGAAACTGACACCACTTTAGAAATGAAGGATAGAATAACAACACTACAACATCAAAACCCAGACATATTAATAAGCATTCATTTAAACTCAAATAGCGATAAAGATGTAAAAGGTAGTGGCACGTTCTACAGACATATTGGCTTTAGACCTGTCAGTCTAGCTATACTGAAAAGGATGCAAGAAATTGGAATGCAAGAATATGCCAATGTTGGCAATTTTAATTTTGGATTGAGTGGCCCAACTGATTTTATAAACTGCTTATTGGAAATTGGTTTTTTAAGCAATATTGATGACGAAAAAAAATTAGCAAATCCTAAGTTTCACACACAAACAGCAGTACAAGTATATAAAGGAATTGTGGATTGGTTAAAACAAGTTCAGGTTGAGAAGTAGACAAAAAAATTGGGTCCGATGGAAATCGGACCCTCAACCAAAACTAACTGCTTATGAGAAAAATAAATATTTAGAATATTTATTTATAAACACTGACTAATAATCAAAATGCTTGCCAAAACCTAAAATCATTTGTTAAATATCTTAACTAACTACATTGATTTACGTTTATCCTTTCAAAAAAGTTTTTAGAACAAGAACTCTATTTAAAAAGACGTAAATTTCTTCATTTAGGTTGCTTCTCTTAGCAAATATTTTTTTAAGAACTATATTAAAGACTTCAACAAATCTCTCTAGTTTAATAACCATTTGTTAAAGAAATGTAAAATTAAAATAATTTTATTAATACAAAAACCGATGGTGTAATTTTTTATTGGGAATCATACAAACACCTTTTTTACCAAACCACTTGTATCTGTTTTTTGCAACAACAGAATAAATAAAATCTCTGATAAATTTTGGTATAATAATAAAAAAATAAAGTAGTTGCCAACCACCACCTATATCTTTCATCAAAGTCAATGCTGCTGTGGATTTCAGTAAAAATTGACCATTTTTTATATAAACAAAAGACTGGTAATCTTCTGCTGGTAAATTATACTTTATAAGTAACTGTTTTCCAGCTTCAGACTGTAAAGAAGCAAACTTTACTTTCTCTTTTTTATCACATTTTATTACGAATTGCACAACACCATTACATAAGTTGCAAATACCATCAAACAGTAATATATTATGTGTGTTATTCAATTTAAAATTAAAACACAAAAGTAAATTTTATAAAAAATAATCAATTAAAAATTTTTCCTATATCGCAATCTTGGGATAGTTAAAAATTTTGAATTTTTTTCTTTCAAATCAGATATGCTAAAAAAGGTTTGTTAAACTTTAAACTCAAAATTTTATTGCTAAACTTATCTTTGCTTTATGCACTATTTATCGGCAGAGAAACTTACAAAAGCTTATGGCATAACGCCACTTTTCAACAATATTACTTTTCATATTTCACAAGGAGATAAAATTGCTTTGATAGCAAGAAACGGCACAGGAAAATCTACCTTGTTGAAAATACTCTCAGGAAAAGAAACGCCAGATGAAGGCAAAATTTGGATTAGTAAAGACATTACAGTAGCCTTGTTTGAACAAGACCCAGTTTTGGAAGAAAACAAAAATATTTTAGATAATGTACTGCACGCAAAACACCCTGCTGTTAAAGCTATTGCACAATATGAATTGGCGGTAGAAAGTAATGATACTGATGCTTTGCAAGATGCTCTCATTTTGATGGAGGACTTGCAGGCTTGGGATTTTGAAGCAAAGGTGAAACAGATTTTGGGTAAACTAAATGTTCATCATTTGCAACAACAAGTAAGCACACTAAGTGGTGGGCAAAGAAAACGTGTTGCACTTGCCAGAACATTGATTGATATTGGCTTTGAGCAAAATCATACTTTGTTAATAATGGATGAACCTACCAATCATTTGGATGTAGAAATGATTGAGTGGCTGGAGAATTATTTGTTATCAGAAAATGTAACGCTGTTAATGGTAACGCATGACAGGTATTTTTTAGATGCTGTGTGTAGTGAAATTTGGGAGCTTGAAAGAGAGAATATGTATGTGTATAAAGGCGACTATGAAAACTACCTTAACAAAAAGGCAGCACGAATAGAAAACGAGCAAGCCAATATTGATAAGGCAAAAAGCGAGTTTAGGAAAGAGCTAGAATGGATGCGTAAACAACCAAAAGCAAGAACCACAAAAAGTAAAAGCAGGCAAGATAATTTTTATGATATAAAAGACAAGGCTTCACAAAAAATTGAAGACAATCAAGTGCAGCTTCAAATTAAAATGAGTAGGATTGGAGGCAAGGTAATTGAGCTTAAGAAAATATATAAAAGTTATGGCGAAAAGCACATAATGAAAGGCTTTGATTACACTTTCAATAAAGGCGAAAGGCTTGGTATTGTTGGTAAAAATGGTGTTGGAAAATCTACATTTTTAAATATCATTCAAGAAATTGAAAAGCCAGATAGTGGCAAAATAAATATTGGCGATACGATTGTTATAGGCAATTTTTCACAACAAGGTTTAGTGATAAAAGAAAATGTAAGGGTAATAGAATTTGTAAAAAACATAGCCGAAAATTTTCCCTTAGCAAATGGCGGAAGCCTAAGTGCTGCACAGTTTTTAGAGCTATTTTTATTTACTCCAGAAAAGCAATACACCTATTTAAACTCGTTGAGTGGTGGCGAGAAAAAACGTTTGCAATTGCTTGCTATTCTCTTTAAGAATCCTAATTTTTTAATATTAGATGAGCCTACAAATGATTTGGATTTGCCAACACTTGCAGTGCTTGAAAACTTCTTGCAAGATTATCCAGGTTGTGTAGTTATTGTAAGTCACGATAGATATTTTATGGATAAATTGGTTGATCATTTATTGGTATTTGAAGGCGATGCTGTTATTAAGGATTATCCAGGTAACTATTCTCAATACCGTATTTGGCAAGATGAAGAGGCTGCAAAAACAAAGCAAATTGCTGCTGCAAAGGTGCAAGAAGCAAAAGCAGTAGAGCAACAAAAAGCAAACAAAAAGATATCGTTTAAAGACAAGCACGAGTTTGAACAACTTGAAAAAGAAATGCCAAAACTTGAGAATGAAAAAAAAGAAATTGAATATAAATTAGCGATGGAAAATTTAAGTTTTGATGAAATAAATAAATTCAGTTTACGCATTGGCGAAATCTCTAAAATGGTTGAGGAGAAAGAGATGCGTTGGTTGGAGTTGAGTGAGATATTGGCTTAAGGAGCCTTTATCTTTTATTTTTAAAAAATGTTTTCATCATACTTGCACATTCATTTTCTAAAATCCCTTTCACCAATTCTGCTTTTGGATGAAAGGGCCAAAGCTCAGGTTTTATTAATCCATCTTCGTCTGTAAAAAACCGTAATCCACCACTTTTTGCATCACTTGCACCATAAACGATGCGTGTTAATTTGCTCCAATATAAGGCTCCACAACACATTAAGCAAGGTTCAACAGTAACGTATAAAGTTGCATTGGGCAAATATTTCGACCCCATTGAACTAAACCCAGAAGTAAGTGCAATAATTTCTGCGTGTGCAGTTGCATCATTGAGTTTTTCAACTTGATTATATCCTCTTGCAACAATTTTATTGTTAATTACCAGCACAGCCCCTATTGGCACTTCATCTTCATCAAATGCAATTTGGGCTTGCTTTAGAGCCTGGTACATAAAATATTCATCAGAAACTTCAGTCATACAAATTTTATCTTTTATTAATGCCCTACAACTTTATAATTCAAGGTTCCCCAAGCAAGAGAAAGTGCGAATACTACCAGAATAATTCCAGAGATTCTATTAATAATATGCAAATTGTGTGGCGTTAATCTTGGACGAATTTTTCCTGCCATTAAAACTTTAGCAATATCTGTAGAGAGAACAAATAATAAACAAACTGCATAAACTGTTACAATGTATCTAATAGGATGTAATTGTCCTTGAACTTGAGAATGAACTTTTGCTGTTGCTGCCAACCAAAAAATAAATACACCAGGATTTAATGTATTCATAAAAAAACCAGAAATATAAATACCTGCAAGCTGTTTTTTATTAAACACCTTTTCTTGTAATCCACCATTTTCATCAATACTTACTTTTTTAAATAACAAAGTATAGATGCCTAATAACAATAAAAAAGCACTGCCACACACACCAATAATTGTTTGGTGTTTTAGTGCTTGATTAAACAATTCAGACAATAAATTACAAATTGAAACAATAATAATGTCGCTACTGGAAACGCCAGCAATAAAAACAAATCCTCCTATAAGACCATTGTTGAGGCTTTGTTTAATGATGGCAAAAATAACTGGACCAATAGATATTGCAAGTAGCAACCCTAGTGTTAACCCTGTTATGATGGCTTCAATCATTAAAAATAGTTAGATTAGTTAAATGTGTAAATATAGAAGAATGTAGATTACTAAAATAAAGTTCGATTTTATGTTTTTTGAATACTAAAATATTTTTCTATTTTTCAATGCTAATATCTTTTTTTCAAAAAAATGCCAACTAATAAACGCAATGGGTGCAACAATTACCATTGTACATAAAAACAACAAATATGGTTTATCGGTAAATTTTAATGCAATTAAAACTTGTTGAATTGGAAACGAAAAAATATAAATGCCATAAGTATAATCTCCATATTTACCCATTTTGTTTGCGACACTTTTAACTTGAGAAATAGCGATGACAAAAACAGGAATAAACAGTATTTGTAAGCAATGAATTGGCACACAAAAAATACTTACAATGCTAAAAATAAAACTACAAATTATAATCCAAGAAACTTTTTTTGAAAAATTAATTTCTAAGAAATACAATAAACTAGCGTTTAAAAAACATAATGCATAGAAGTTAACTGATGTATCTAATTGTAATGATTTGAAATTGTTAAATGCAAGTAGGTTAATCATATAAATAATGTCGAGCAGCACTATTGCGATAATAAAAAAATATCGTTTTCTTTTTTTGAATAAAAATATAAATGCCATCAATAAATAGAGCCTTTCTTCAACTATTAAAGTCCACAGAGAGCCATTAACTCCAGCTTCCAAAGTATTATTAGAAAAAACCTGTGGTAAATAATATTTAACACCAATTACTGGCATAATGTTTTTAAAATAAGCCCAGGTTTCATAGTTACTAAAATAGTTTTTTGTAGAAAGTGTGGTAAAAGCAAATCCCACTAAAAAAACAGCCATAAAACACCAAACTATTAAGAGAGGTTGAATGCGTAGCAACCGTTTAAAAAGGTAGTTTTTAAGGTCAACAGAAGTATCTGCACTTTTTGCAATTAAATATCCGCTACAACTAAAAAAAATACACAATCCTATAAATGAAAAATTGATAACGTGATTAGTTGCAAGGGCTAAAGGCTCATCATTGTATTTTTTCAATAAATCGAAAGAATGCGAAAAAGTAATACAAGTAGCTGCTAAAAGCCGTAGAAAATTATAATTGTTATTTAATCTTTCGTTGTAAATCATCAATAAGCAAATATGAGCAAATGTTTGCTTTGGGCTTATTGAAATATGGTTCAATATTTTGTATAAAAATTATGGTATCACAAAACTTCCTTAAATTGCAACTTCAATTCAAAATATTACACAGCCAAACCGTTAACTTTATTCAATCATTTCTACACAAGTTTGTATTTATTGTTTTTCTTGCAGTTTGTAGTTTTGGCTAAGTTTATTAAGTGTGATTATTTTCCATAAAACTTCTTTTCGCAGAAAATAAAATATTGTTTTTAAAGTATTTTAAATGAAAAAATTATTTATCGTTTTGGTATTATTTGTAGCAAGTAAATCTGTATTTGCTCAACCATTTTGTAACGAATGGATAGACTACACAAAAACTTATTACAAGTTTAAGGTAGGTGCTACTGGTTTGTGTCGCATCAATCAATCAATATTATCAAATTCAGGATTGGCAAGCATTCCAGCAGAGCAGTTTCAACTTTGGAGAAATGGTGTGCAAGTAACGTTGTTTACAAGCGTTGCAACTGGTACATTTTCATCAACCGATTTTATTGAGTTTTGGGGAGAAATGAATGATGGTAAATTGGATAAATATTTATACAAAAATCAAGCAAATCAATTATCCGATAGGTTGAGTTTACAAACTGATACTGCTGCATATTTTTTAACAGCAAACACAAATATCAGTACCAATTTGCGTTACACAAATATTGCAAATAATGTAGCAGGAAACACGCTACCAGCAGAACCATTTTTTAACTATACACTTCGTACCAATTTTAGAGATAGAGCCAATCGGGGCTATGCTGTAAATGTTGGTGAAGATGTATACTCTTCAACTTACGATGTGGCAGAATTTCTATCTACAAATGAAATTAACTTAGGCAGTGGTGCATATAAAGTTCCAATGCAAAATTTGTTTATTTATAATAATGGAGCAACTGCTACACTGAATGCTGGATTAGCAGGAAGTGCTGCTAATTTAAGAAACATAACAGTAAATATTAATAGCACAAATTTTATTAATAAAGCTTTTAGCAGTTATGCAGCTTCTATTAGTACGGCTACGGTTCCTTTAACAACCTTTACTGGTATAAATGACACAGCATACATTAACATAACTACAACAAATTCTTATGATAGAGTTGTTGCAAGTTTTATTGAAATACAATATCCTCGTCAATTTAATTTTGGTAGTAATAGTTCTTTTCAGTTTCAGTTGCCAGCATCTGTAAATGGGAATTATTTAGAAATAAGCAATTTCAACAGAGGCAACAGTTTACCAGTTTTATATGATGCGACCAATTTAAATTATTATGTTGGAGATACTACAGTTGCTGGTTTAGCACGATTTGTTTTAAACCCATCAATCAATAATAGAGAACTTATTTTGGTAAGTAGAGCCAATGAAAACACTCAATTTGTTCAGGGGTTGCAGACAAAAAATTTCACTAACTTTTCTACAACAAATAATCAAGGAGATTATTTAATTGTATCCAACAAAAGATTAATGTTTGGTGCAAATGCTGTCGAGCAATATCGTCAATATAGAAGTAGTGTGACTGGTGGAAATTATAATGCAAAAGTTTATGATATTGATGAACTTACTGACCAATTTGCTTATGGTATAAAGAAGCATCCTTTAAGCGTTCGTAATTTTTTACGCTTTGCTAAAACAGCATTTTCCAATCAACCCAAATTCATTTTTTTCATAGGTAAAGGAGTTACTTATGATGAATATAGATTTTTAGAAAGTAATCCTGATATAGAAACACAATGCCTTGTTCCAACTTTTGGTTGGCCAGCATCTGATGCTATGATGATTTCACCAGATAACTCAGAACCTGCTCCTATGTTGCCATTTGGAAGATTGTCTGCAATATCACAAAACGAAGTTTTAATTTATTTGGATAAAGTAAAACAGTTTGAACAACAAGCAGCCAGCACCTCACAAACCATTGCAGACAAAGCCTGGATGAAACAACTGGTTCACGTTGCTGGAGGAAAAGACCTTGGTGAAGACAGTTGGTTTAGAGGATTTTTAGGCGGATATGAAAACATAATTAATGATACAAGTTTTGGTGGTATAGTAAAAAATTTCAACAAAACAGTTGGTACAGAAACAAGCCCAGTTACACAAGCTGAAATGATAAATACTTTTGCCAGTGGCTTATCATTGCTTACATATTTTGGGCACTCTGCTGCATCTGGTTTGGCATACAATTTAAATGACCCAGGCGATTACACCAATTTTGGAAAATACCCTGTGTTTCTTGTAAATGGTTGCACAGCAGGAAATATTTATGATTATGATGTAAACAGACCAACAAATCTGACGAATGTGTCTGAAAAATGGATATTAGCTCAAAACAAAGGCAGTATTGGTTTTGTAGCTACAACGCATTTTGGAATTACAAACTATTTAGATTTTTATTCTACAGGTTTTTATAATTCCTTAGCTAAAAATAGTTACGGAAAAACTGTAGGAGAAAATATGATGGGGGCTTTGGCACAACTAAAAGCATCGGCATCATTTACAAATTTCTATGGCGAATTTCATGGGCAGCAATTTGTGTTGCATGGCGATCCTGCCATTAAAATTTATTCTTTTGAAAAGCCCGATTTTGTTGTAGAGGATAATCAGGTTTCTGTAACGCCAAGCTTTATTTCTGTTGCAGACAATAGTTTCACTTTTAAAGCACTAATGTATAATATTGGTAAAGCAGTTGGTGATTCTGTGAGAGTAGTTGTAAAACATACATTTCCAAATGGAACAAACGAGGAATTATATAATCAAAAAATTCCTTCTATTCACGATACAAGCTCTCTTACTTTAATTGTTCCAATAGATGCTTTAAAAGACAAGGGAAACAACAGTATTATTATTACAATTGACAGCGATAATAAATATGATGAATTGAGTGAGAGCAACAACTCTGTTATTAAAAACTTTGTAATTTATGAAGATGAGTTAAAGCCTGTTTATCCTTACAATTATGCTATAATTAATAAAGCACAAATAAAATTGGCAGCTTCAACAGCAAATCCATTGAGCTCATTAAAGAATTATGTAATGGAATTAGACACTACTACATTGTTCAACTCTGCGTTTAAAATTACAAAAATTATTTCTTCTGTTGGCGGCTTGTTAGAGTTTGACCCAGCAATAACTTTTGTTGATAGTACTGTTTATTATTGGCGTGTTGCACCAGTTTTAAATACTGGTACTTATCATTGGAACAATAGCAGTTTTGTTTATTTAAAAAATGCAATAAATGGAGGTTATAATCAGTCGCACTTCTTTCAAAATAATGATTGCAGTTTGTATAATTTAATCCCAGACAGTACAAACAGAAATTTTGTTTTTCCAATAGTCAATCAATCATTTACAATTCGCAATGGTGTGTGGCCTTATAATGGTAATGATGATGGAAACTATTCCATTGCATTAAATGATGCCATTAATTCAAACGTTCAAGGTATTTGTTGGCGAGGAGATAATATAACTTTTACAGTTTATAATGCTTCAACATTAATTCCAACTTATAATATCCCTGCAAATGCTACAGTAGGGCAGTTTGGTAGCTTAGGTTATCCAGGAAGTGTTCCTGGTAGAGAATATGATTTTGCATTCAATACCAACAATTCAAATGACAGAAAAAGTGCTATGGATTTTATGGATAACACTATTCCAAATGGAAGCTATGTCGTTGTGCGTTCAATTATTTTAGATGATCCATATTGGGGTACTCCAACTTATGTGAATGATTGGAAACAAGATTCATTAGTTTATGGAAGCAGTTTATATAGAAAGCTGAAAGATGCTGGCTTTGCCGATATTGATTCATTTAATAGAATGAGAGCTTTTGCATTTGTATATCAAAAAAATAATAATTCGTTTGCACCAGTATGGCAATTTACGAATGGTAAAAATGATTCGCTGAAGTTAAAAGTAATTGTGAAAACAAAGCCTAACAACGGTTATATGCTTTCACCAAAATTTGGTCCAGTGCAAAAGTGGTATAGTTTGTTGTGGACTGGCAATAGAAATGACCTGCAAGATATTGTAAGCATCAGGTTATTGGGAATTAAAAACGATAATTCGATTGACACTATTCAAACTTATACAGAGCTACAAGTAAACAACGATTTAAGTGCCGTTGATGCTGCTATTTATCCTTCGCTGAAATTAATGATACAAGTTAACGATACTGTAAACCTTACAGCCTATCAATTAAAATATTGGCGATTACTTGCTGACCCTTTACCTGAGGGAGCTTTAGCACCAAACATAAAGTTTAGTTTTAAAGATACTTTACAAAAGGGCGATGCACAGAATATTGTAATTGCATTTAAGAACATTAGTGATATGCCTTACAGTGATAGCCTGAGTGTTAAGATGCAAGTAACAGATAATAGCAATAACACTAAAATCATTGTTGTACCTAAGATTAAGAAGTTGCAACCAGGCGATACTGCAACAATTTCTACAAGTATTGCATCGGAAAATTTTGTAGGAAATAATATATTTTATGTTAGTGTAAATCCTGCCAATAGCCCTGCTGAACAAAATTTAGTTAACAATTTTGCCTACAAAAATTTCTTTGTAAATGATGATAATAAAAACCCAATCTTAGATGTAACTTTTGATGGAGTTCATATTTTAAATGGAGACATTATTTCGAGCAAACCCAATATTCGTATGGCTTTGAAGGACGAATCAAAATTTTTAGCCTTGAACGATACTTCGCTAATGACTGTTCAAATACAATTGCCAAATGGTAATTTAAGGCAGTATAAATATGGTACAGACACACTACAATTTTTTCCAGCAAACACTGCAAGTGGTAGCAACACAGCTTATGTTCTTTTCAATCCAAACTTATTGTCAGATGGTACATACACTTTATTTGTTAAAGCAAAAGATAGAAGCAACAATGCTGCTGGACCACAACAATATCAAGTGCAGTTTACTGTAAACAATACACCAATGATTAGTAATATGTTTAATTATCCTAATCCATTTACTAGTTCAACAGCATTTGTGTTTACACTAACGGGTTCTATTATTCCAAATAATATCAAAATACAAATTCTTACTGTTACAGGAAAAATTGTTAGGGAAATTACAAAGAGTGAATTGGGCAATTTGCATATAGGAAGGAATATTACAGATTATAAATGGGATGGAACGGATATGTATGGTCAAAAATTAGCCAATGGTGTTTACCTCTACCACGTTGTTACAACCCTTGATGGCAAAGGATTAGACAAGTTTCAAACTGTTGATGCATCAGGCAATAGTATTGACACAGATAAATACTTTAAAGCAGGTTATGGCAAAATGTATTTGATGCGGTAAGTTTGCAAAATGAAACAAGTAGGAATAGGAACACGCACGTTGAACTTTATTGTTGATAGCCTTGTTATTTTATTGATAGCATACCTAATTGGCAAAGTGAATGATTACTATGCACAGCAATTTAAAATGCACAATGCCAAGTTTAACTATTACTTCAATTTTGGCTATTTATATTTTACTGTTTTGTTTGTTTATTATTTTTTGTGTGAATTGATTTTTTTAAGAACACTTGGAAAATTAATAAGCTTTACAAAGGTTGTAAATCAATATGGCAAACGCCCCAATGTATTGCAAATACTCATTCGCAGCATTGTGAGGCTAACAATTATTGATATGTTTTTTATTCCATTTTTAGATAAAACTTTGCACGATTATTTAAGCAAAACTTTCGTGGTAGAAATTTAGCAATGTATTTTCTATACATCAATACACTAACAAACAGATTAACCAATTAACTTCTAAATTTGTCTCTTTCCCTACTCATAGCAAAACGAATAGCATTCAATAAGCAGAAATCTTTTTCTCGTTTTATAATTCGTTTATCCATTACTGCAACTGCATTAAGTGTAGCTGTAATGATTGTTGCCACTGCATTTGCAACAGGCTTTCAAAAAGAAATATCTCAAAAAATATTTAGTTTTTGGGGACACATTCGTGTGCAGCATTTTGAGTTGGGCAAAGCTTCTGTTGCAGAAGAAACACCTATTGAAAAAAGCGATACTGTAGAGAATATTTTAAAGCAAAATAAACACCTCATTCACATCAACACATTTGCTACAAAAAGTGCTGTGGTTGAAAGAAAAAAAGAAATTGAAGGCGTACTTATAAAAGGCATTGATAGTCGCTATGACAGCACGCAAATGAAACCTTTTTTAGTACAGGGTCGTTGGATGAAATTCAATGATAGCTTATATTCCAAAGAAATTGTATTATCTCATATTACTGCAAAACAAATTAAAGCTAACGTTAATGATACTGTAAAAGTTGTGTTCATTAATTCAACAAATGGAAGTACAAATTATCGCAAATTAATAGTAGCTGGAATTTACAAAACTGGTATCGAAGAAAACGATAAACTATATGCTATTACAGACATTCGGCTAATACAAAGAATTAATAATTGGGATACAACACAAATTGGCGGGTACGAAGTTTTTGTAGATGATTATAAGCAATTGCAGCATATAAATAGCGACATAAAACTGCCAATTATTTGGAATTCAAAAACTATCAAAGAGATTTATCCATCAATTTTTGATTGGCTGAATGTACAGGATACCAATAGAAATATTGTGTTTGTAATAATGTCTATTGTGGCTATTATAAACTTGATTACCTGCTTGCTGATATTGGTTTTGGAGCGAATAAAAATGGTGGGAATTTTAAAGGCACTTGGTACAAGCAATACAACTATTCAAACTATTTTCCTTTACTATGCAAGTATTATTTCTTTTGTAGGTGTTGCCATAGGATGCTTTGCAGGCTTAGGTTTAAGCCTCTTGCAACAAGCAACACATTTTATTACAATGAATGAAGAAAATTATTATGTTGCTTATGCCCCCATAGAAATTTTGTGGTGGCATATAGCACTAATTTGTATAGTTACATTTATACTTTGCTTTGCTGCCCTCATTTTGCCAACACTATTTATTAAAAAAGTAGAGCCTGTAAAAGCAATTGCTTTTAGTTGATACTTTTTAAGATTTATTCTTAAAAACGCTTAGTAAAAATATTATGAGTCTTTTAAATATATTTGCACAACAAAATATTTATTCATCGTAAATTTTAAAAATGAAAAAAATTATTTTTCTAGCAACAATATTTTTTGCGTTTAATGGGAATGCCCAATATCTGTCTTTAAAAAACCTTATTAGTCTTCAATCAAAAAACCTTAATGATGCTCAAGAGTACTTAGCAAAAAATGATTGGGTATTTAGTGATGCAACCGAAGCAAAAGAAAATAAAATGGCTGAGGCAAGGTTTGCTTTTAAGAAAAATAAATTAGATCCTAAAAAGGCACAGTCCTGGTTACATTATTTGTACAGTGAAAAAACTGGAGTTGTTAGAATTAAATATCAAATGTTTAAAACTGAAGAATACGATAACTTATTAAACGAGGTTAAGAAGAAAGATTTTAAACTATTAGATTCAAAAATAAAAGATGGCAGATTGAGTGTCACTTATTATAACAACGAGTATTACTTAATCTTTAGCTCTGTAAAAATTGATGACCCGACTTCTGTAAATGCTAGATATATTGTTTTACTTCGAAGTGCATCAGATTTTCTAACATCAAAGAAAAAAGGCTAACAGATTTCAACATATACTGTATTGGATATTAAAAAAATTGCCGTTGATAAAATCAACGGCAATTTTTTGATGACGAATCTTACAACTTCTCATACAAAGCCCTCAACTTTTCTCTTGTCATAATTTTTTCCCAGTCTTTGCCCAAAGCGTTTTCCCATAAGGGTTTCATACCAAGGCTTACATTCATCATCGTATCAAATTGTTCATCAGTTAAGCCTTTGCAAATGCCCACAGGAATATCAATATTATTTTTTTCAACCATTTGTTTAAACTCTGCAACACCTTGTGGATAGTACTCTTCAAGATGATTCATCACAATACAATTTCCAATGCCGTGTTTTGTACCAAGCAAATAACTCAAGCCATAACTCACAGCGTGTGCCACACCAACTTGGCTGTAAGCAATGCTCATTCCACCAGCATAAGAAGCCATCATTAACTTATCATCATAACCATCATTCCACTCTTCATTACCCAAAAAAACTTCCCTGCAAAGTTGCAAAGCCTTCTCACCATAGCTTTTGCTAAACTCGTTTAAGAAAGTACCTGTAAGGCTTTCTATGCAGTGGATATAGCAATCCATACCTGTATAAAAACGTTGATTTGCTGGTGCATCTTTACATAATTCTGGGTCAAGAATAATTTGGTCAAATGGTGTAAAGTCACTGTTCATACCAAGTTTTCTTGTTGGTCCTGTTAATACAGTTGTTCTTGAAACTTCTGCACCAGTGCCACTTAAAGTAGGAATGCCAGCTTTGTAAACGCCTGCTTGCTTCACCAAATCCCAGCCTTGATAATCTGCACTACTGCCAGGGTTATTCATTATTAAACCTACAGCTTTTGCCAAATCCATTGCACTACCACCACCAATGCCAATAACACCACTCACAGTTCCAAATTCATCCTTTAATTGTTGTGCTAATTTATCAACCTGCGTAGTCTTTGGCTCGTAAGTAACATCAACAAAAATTATTTTATCATTGCCTTGCAATGGCACTCTATTGGGTAAACTTTTTCCCTCAAAAAAATGATCTACCAAAAAAATTATTGGAGCATTTTGTTTGCGATGTGGGGCAAGAATTTCGTTTAGCTGGTTAAAGCTTCCACGACCATAAACAACATATCCAACCATTTTAAAATTACGGAACTGCATGATGTATTTTTTATTTGCTTGGCAAATGTGATGAAAAAAGAAATTGCATTTTATTTTTTACTTTCAATAAAATCTAAATGAGTCAGCACCATTCTCATTTCTGCATAACTATAATCTTCGCCAAGCTGTGTTTTTATTGGTGTAATGGATGTGCTTTTATCAAACCCTTCTAGTGCCTTGATGATAGTTGTAGCTTTTTCAATTGGTATTAATTCTGTTATTGCAATTTTACCATCTGCAATAAATAACGTTAAATGCCCTTCAATAGTGCTAACAGCAAAGTTTCTTTCTTTAGCAATTTCTACAATACTTTTTCCTGCTTTAAACAAATTGAAAGAAACATATTTTGAGTCAATTTTATCAGTAACAACTTTAGTTTTTTCACTCTCACTTCTTATTTTTTCCTTTTCTGTTTTTGCCTTTGTATGAATAAGCGAACTTAGATTTTTATGATTGCAATAAGTAACAATCAGCTCTAAAAACTGTAGTCCATATTTATCTACCTTGGCTTTGCCAAACCCAGTTATTTGTAGCAACTCAGATTTTGTGTGTGGTAAATATGTAGCCATTTCTTCCAAGCTTTTTGAAGCTAAAACCATATAGACTGGGTCACCAGTTTCTTCACAAATTTCATCTCTTAAATCTTTTAAAACAGCATATAAATCAGGGTGTGTGCTATGTTTATTGACACTTGAAGATTTTTTTGAATTGGCATTAAAACTAAATGTTGGCAAGATAAAACTCTTCTTTGCTTTTTGATATTCACTAAACGTAAACCCACTTTGTAGGCATTGCATTAAATATTGCTTTGCTGCAATGTCGGCAAACAAATTTTTTAAAGTTTCGGTAAATGTTTTTGCATATTCTTTATTATCAGTAATAGCATTGCATTCATTTATTTGTTGTGCAAAATTTGCTAGTTCATTGCTAAAAAATACTGCTGCTTTTTTAAATCTTTCTTGTAAAAAAGCATTGGTTTCAGGTAAAATATTATTTAAATCAAGGTCTGTAAGTTCTTGCTTAAATTTTGCTCCATAACGATTGTATAAAATAGCTTTATTGCTTAAAGTATTAATAAAATCAGTAGTTCCAGCGTTAAAAGACTTTTGTGTTTGCTCAATAAATATTTTTAGTTTATCACAAATTTTTACTTCGTTATTGTAATTAAATAATTCGTGCAAAATGTCACTTTGATGTAAATGTTTTTCAAATATTAAACTATCATTTAGTTGCGAATTTTTATATTGTTTACTAAAGGTTTTAATATGTTCATCGTTGTGCAAACTATTGCTTCCAATTTTGCTCACCAACACAATGCCATCAAGGGTTCTACATCTACTCATTGCAACATATACTTGCCCAGGTGCAAAGGCTTTTCCTGCATCAATAATGGCTTTATCAAAAGTTAAACCCTGACTTTTATGAATTGTAATTGCCCACGCCAAACGCAAAGGATATTGTGTAAATGTGCCAATAACATCTTCTTCAACCTGTTGCTTTTGTGGGTTTAAACTATACTTTATATTTTCCCATTTATATTTTTCAACTTTAATGGAAGCTGCGTCATCCTTGCATTTCACAACAATATTATCGTTACCTATTTCTACAATTGTTCCTATTTTTCCATTAAAATATCGCTTGCTTTTGTCCAGATCATTTTTTGTAAACATTACCTGGCTGCCCAGTTTTAGTTCTATCACTTCATCTACAGGAAACATTTTTTCACTAAACTCTGTTTCAACAATTGCCTTAAAAAAATATGATGGCGTTGTTAGGGAAGTTAGTGCTTCTGCATTAATTGCATCTGCACGAGCATTGTGTGTTGTAAGCGTTATATAACCATCATCTTTCTTAGGCTGAAACTCGGCATTGTAGTGCTTTTGCAACAATTCAAAAGCATCTTCATCCATATTATTGTTCCTTATTTTATTTAATAAATCAATAAATAATTCATCATCTTGCCTGTAAATTTTATTGAGTTCTATGCAAGCAGGTTCGCCTTCTTTTATAACCATACTATCAAAAAAATATGGGCTTGCATAATACTGAGAAAGCAATTGCCACTCTTCATTTGGCACAACAGGCGGCAACTGAAACATATCGCCAATCAATAATACCTGCAATCCACCAAAAGGCTTGTAGTGTTGGTTTCTGTAGTGTCTTAACACTTGGTCAATAGCATCTAAAACATCGCAACGCACCATTGAAATTTCATCAATAATTAGCAACTCAAGTTTTTGAATAATGCCAATTCTTTCTTTATTTAGTTTTACTTTTTCAAATAATTGATGCTTATCTGTAACCCTTTCGTTGCCTACACTAAAGCCAATTTTGGTAGGAACATAAGGCGTAAAAGGCAATTGAAAAAATGAGTGAATAGTAACGCCACCTGCATTGATAGCAGCTACACCAGTTGGTGCAACAACAGCAATTTGCTTACTGCTTTGCTCTCTTATATATTTTAAAAAAGTAGTTTTTCCTGTACCTGCTTTTCCTGTTAAAAACACAGAACGATTGGTGTAATTAATAAAATCGGCAGCCAGTTGAAAGTTAATATTTGAAGTGTCTGTTTGCATAAAAAGTGAGTGAATGTAAGGGTTTTCATTCTTTACCCATTCCATACAACACTACACCATTCCTTGCCTTGGTATGTGTTCCTTTATCTAAAGTAATTTCTCCATTTACAATTACATATTCAATGCCAGTGCTGTATTGATGAGGCTTATCAAAAGTGCTGTTGTCCTGTATTGTATTTTCATTAAAAATAATCACATCGGCAGCAAATCCCTCTTTCAATAATCCACGATTTTTAAGACTGAATTTTTGAGCAGGCAAACTTGTCATTCTACGAATGGCTTCTTCCAAAGAAATGAGTTTTTCTTCTCTCACATATTTTGCTAAAACCCTTGCATTTGTTCCATAACTACGAGGGTGAGGAACGCCAACATTCATTACCCTGATGGTACCATCACTGGCAAACATATTAAAGGGATATTGCACAAAATATTGCACATCAGTTTCACTCATTCCGTGAAAAACACAACTTGCACCGCCATTGTGCATTATCTCAAAAATGGTTTTTACTTCATCAGTTAAAGTATGTTTTCTGCCTTTCAATAAATTGATTTGCTCAATGCTTTTTCCATTTAAAGAAGCATCAGCAGGATAGTTTGCAATTACCACATAATTAAAATGTTCAAGCCCACGTTTTTTAATGCGTGAAATGATGTAATCTGCAATAATATTTTTATCTTTTGTTCGCTTCAATCTTGCATTAATAGAGTCTTGCCCATTAGCCAAAGCCCAATCAGGAAAAAGCGTTGAAATGCTTGTGCTACTTGCAGTGTAGGGATATTGGTCAATGGTTACATCAAGCCCTTGTTCTCTTGCTGCTTTCACTAAACCAAGGGTTTCTTTACCTCTACCCCAATTGTTTTGCCCTGCCAGTTTAAAGTGAGAAATTTCAACAGGCATATTGCAGGTTTTACCAATGTTGATAGCTTCATTAATGGCATCAACAATGCTATCACCTTCGCTTCTCATATGTGTTGCATACACACCATTGTATAGTGCTGCAATTTTTGCAAGGGTAATGATTTCATTGGTTTTACTATAGTTGCCAGGAGTGTAAATTAAACCTGTAGAAAAACCAACAGCACCATTAATCATAGCAACGTGAACAATCGTTTTCATCTGCTCCATTTCATCATAAGTAGGCTCTCGATTTGCTTTGCCCATCACAAATTCTCTGATATCATTATGCCCAATCATTGATGCTACATTGATAGATAATTTTATGCTATCGAGCAAATGAAAATATTTTTTTAAATCAACCCTGCTTAATCCGCAATTGCCAGTAATAACAGTGGTTACACCATCATAAATAAAATTTGTAGCCAATGGGTTTTTTACTTCATCATCTTCAATATGTGTATGAACATCTATAAAACCTGGTGCAACAATTAACCCTTTTGCATCAATAATTTTTGTGGCAGTTAGTTGAATATTTTTTTGAATGGAAATTATTTTTCCATCTTTAATGGCAACATCAGCATAAAACCAACTATTGCCAGTGCCATCAATAACTTTTCCATTTTTAATAATGATATCTGCTTGCTGTGCAAAGTTTGTTTGAAGTATGAAGAAGAGGAGAATAGAGAGGAGTGATTTCATTGTATAAAAATAATGAAAAATGTTTTGCTTGTTGTTTCAAATAATGTTGCTGTTAATGCAATCCCTTAAAAAAATCAGCAAAAAACCAACCAACAAAAATGATGGCTGCAATGATGAAAAGCACTATAAGAACACCAAATAGAATTAGCCAAAACTTTGTCATAAAATCTACAAACTTCAGTCTTCGCTTGCTTGTATCAGTTAAATATTTTTCATCAACACCTTTTAAATTTCTTGTACCAATTGCTAAAAGTATTAAGGCTGGATTTATTATAGAAAACAATGCAAACCAAAAACTAAAACTTGCAGTATTATTGGCTATTCGCTCTTTTTCTTCTTGTGGCAGCAGGTAAAAAAATGTTCTTTTACCAAATATAAAAAGTTCGATTTGTTCGCCAATAGTTAGCTTCCTGCCTAACTTTTTCTCAAATATTTGTTTGTTGCTAAGTTTGGATTTACTGGTGTCTTGGGCAATAGTGGTATCTATTGGTATTGTATAACTACCACTTGCAGCAAATATTTTTGATTGGTATAGAAAAATGAAGAAAATTAAGACAAGCAGTTGTTTCATTTGGTTAATTTTCATCAATATTCTACATTAAAATCGATGATTTTGCATAGAATAAATAATTTGACCAAATTATGACACTAACTATTCTTCAGCATTGATGTACACTACCCAGTTATTTAAAAGCATTCAAGCCAGTAACATCCATTCCTGTAATCAATAAATGAATGTCGTGTGTACCTTCATAAGTAATTACACTTTCTAAATTCATCATATGACGCATAATGCTGTATTCACCTGTGATGCCCATTCCACCAAGCATTTGGCGTGCATCTCTGCAAATATTTGCAGCTATTTCGCAGCTATTTCTTTTTGCCATACTTACTTGTTGTGGTGTTGCTTTTCCTTCATTCATTAGCACACCCAAACGCCAAACAAGCAACTGCCCTTTTGTAATTTCTGTTACCATTTCTGCAAGTTTCTTTTGTTGCAATTGAAAGCCAGCAATAGGTCTTCCAAATTGCACCCTTTCTTTTGCATAACGCAAGGCAGTATCGTAGCAATCCATTGCAGCACCTAAAGCACCCCAGGCAATGCCATAACGAGCTTTAGTTAAACAACCTAAAGGACCTTTTAATCCTTTAACATTTGGTAAAATATTTTCTTTAGGAATTTTCACATTATCAAAAACCAGTTCGCCTGTGGCACTTGCACGCAAACTCCATTTGCCGTGTGTTGTTGGTGTTGTAAAACCTTCCATTCCACGCTCAACAATCACCCCTTGAATTTCATCTTGCTCGTTTCTTGCCCACACTACTGCAACCTGGCTAAATGGTGCATTGCTAATCCACATTTTAGCACCATTTAAAATAACGTGGTCGCCTGCATCTTTAATGTTTGTAAGCATTGAAGATGGGTCGCTACCGTGATTGGGTTCTGTTAAGCCAAAGCATCCAAGCCATTCGCCACTGGCAAGTTTTGGTAAATATTTATTGCGTTGTGCTTCATTGCCATAAGCATAAATTGGATACATCACTAAACTGCCTTGTACACTTGCAGTGCTGCGAACACCACTATCTCCACGCTCCAATTCTTGCATCATTAAGCCATAAGAAATATAGTCTAATCCACCACCACCATATTGTGTTGGTACAGTTGGGCCAAAGCAACCAAGGTCGCCCATTTGCTGCACAATCTGTTCGGGAAATTCGGCACGTTGTGCATAATCTTCAATGATGGGAGAAATTTCTTTCTTCACATAATTTCTTACTGTATCTCTTATCAACTTATGTTCTTCTGTTAATAATTCATCTACATTATAATAATCTGGAGATTGAAAAAAATCTGCACGAACTGCCATTTTATTTACGATTTAATGATTTTAGATTTACGATTTTTCGTTTGGATGCGAAAGTAAAGGTTGCAAATAAACTAACACTTGTTTGTATCTATTTATTTTTAAAAACAAAAAAGCCCACAAACTGCTTGTGGGCTTTTTTGCCGATGTTGTTGTTGTCTTCACCAAAATTTT
>JANYEP010000172.1 GCA_025363075.1 Chitinophagaceae bacterium
TAAATTTTCGGCTAACCAATATCTGTTTCTTAACCCATCAAAAGCCTTCCAACCATTGATATTGCTACCCTCTGGAGCATTGTTAACGATGTATAAGGCTTTTTGAAAATATTTTTCGCCACCTTTTGGAGAATAAGAATCGTAGTTTAAGCCCAATATTATATCGGCATAAAAAGCAAAGATTGCTGTTAGATTTCCTGTTGCTGCATCACTACCTGCAACACGATTTTCGTTAAACTCAATAGGCTGATATTCGATGTATTTAAACGTCACATCAGCATCTTGATAGTTCATTAATGCAGCTTGATATGTTGAGCTAAATACTGGTCTTGCAGACTGAATAAGTAATTGAGCTTTGTAAACATTTGCCTCAACAATACTTTCGAGGTTAAGAACAAAATTTACATCAATTTTCTCTGTTGTTTTGTAGGCATCATCTGTCCATTTTCTATTATTGAAAAAATTGGTCAGTTGATTTTGTAGTGTAGTAAAAATTTTCTTGTCAACTGTTGTATTAATTCTACTTGCGTTTACAGTAACCTTCGCTTGAAACTCCTGTGAAAAGGATGTTGTAGCTAGTAAGAGTACAATAAAAAATAAACTATTTTTCTTCATTTGTAATTTTTGAAACAATGAATGTTATATTGCCATTGCAAATATTTCACAAAAAAATGAATAATAGATTTAAAACTATTTTTTTAACAGAAAATGAAATACTTTCTATTCGTTTATTTATCACTAACCAAACTCGCAGTCAAATATTCTTTATTCAATCGAGCAATATTGCTTAATGAAATTTCTTTAGGACAAGTTGCTTCGCAAGCTCCCGTATTAGTACAAGCACCGAAACCTTCTTTATCCATTTGTGCAATCATATTTACTACACGAGAATGCCTTTCTGGTTCACCTTGTGGCAACAATGCTAAATGAGAAACCTTCGCAGATAAGAATAACATTGCACTACTGTTTTTACAAGCAGCAACACAAGCTCCACAACCAATACACATTGCAGCAGCAAAACTTGCATCAGCTTTATCTTTATTGATTGGCAAAGAGTTTCCATCAACAGCATTACCAGTATTTACACTGATGTAACCACCAGCTTGAATGATTCTGTCAAAAGCAGTTCTATCAACAGTTAAATCTTTAATTACTGGGAAAGCATTGGCACGCCAAGGTTCTACAACAATTGTATCACCATTTTTAAATGCCCTCATATGCAACTGGCAAGTTGTGTTGGCTTGCCAAGGACCGTGAGGTTTGCCATTGATATACATACTACACATTCCACAAATACCTTCACGACAATCGTGATCAAAAGCAACTGGATCTTCGCCATCATTTATCAATTGTTCGTTTAGTACATCAAACATTTCAAGAAAACTCATTTCTGTGGAAACGTCTTCAAGCTTATACATTTTGAACTCACCTTTCGCTTGATTATTTTTTTGACGCCAAACTTTTAAGTTGACATTTATAGATGTATGCTCCATATTAATTCGATAATTTATTTTGAAAATTGTAATGAAAATCTAATTACAATAATTTTATTTATAATTTCTTGCACTTGGTTTTATCACTTCATAATTCAATACCTCTTTATGCAATTCCCATTCGCTTTCTCCTTTTAATTCCCAAGCTGAAACATACATAAATTTATCATCGTGGCGTTCTGCTTCTCCTTCTTCAGTTTGGTGTTCTTCTCTAAAATGCCCACCACAACTTTCTTCTCTTGCTAAAGCATCTTTACACATTAACTCACCAAGCTCAATAAAATCAGCTACTCTGCCTGCTTTATCCAATTCAGGATTAAAACTTGCGATCTCACCAGGAATTCTAACATCACTCCAAAACTCTTTTTTCAAAGCTTGAATTTCTGCAATAGCTTCTTTCAAACCTTCAGCATTACGAGCCATTCCACATTTCTCCCACATAATTTTACCAAGACGTTTGTGCAAGCTTTCAACAGATTGTTTTCCTTTAATATTCATCAAGGTATTGATTCTGTCAGCAGTTTTTTTCTCTGCTTCTTCAAATGCAGGGTGAGAAGTTTCTAATGCTTTTGCATAAATTTCATCAGCTAAATAATTACCCAATGTATAAGGAATAACAAAGTATCCATCTGCTAAACCTTGCATTAAAGCACTTGCTCCCAAACGATTTGCACCATGGTCGCTAAAGTTAGCTTCGCCCAAGGCATACAAGCCTTGCACGTTTGTCATCAATTCATAATCTACCCACAAGCCACCCATTGTATAGTGAACGGCAGGATAAATTCTCATTGCCATTTCGTAAGGATTTTCGCCAGTAATTTTTTCGTACATATCAAATAAATTACCATACTTTTCTTTCACTACATCCTTACCTAATTGTGTAATTTCTGCTGCACTAATATTGCCTAAATTTCTTTTGCTTACTTCACCTTTTCCATAACGTTGAATGGCAGCAGCAAAATCTAAATAAACAGCTTGCTTGCTTGAACCAACACCATAGCCTGCATCACAACGCTCTTTAGCAGCACGAGAAGCCACATCTCTTGGAACTAAATTACCAAAAGCAGGGTATCTTCTTTCTAAATAATAATCTCTTTCTTCTTCTGGGATATCAATTGATTTTCTATTATCGCCTTGTTTTTTTGGCACCCAAATTCTACCATCATTTCTTAAAGATTCACTCATCAAAGTCAATTTACTTTGATGGTCTCCACTAACAGGAATACAGGTTGGGTGAATTTGTGTGAAGCAAGGATTTGCAAAATAAGCTCCAGCTTTATGAGCTTTCCAAGCAGCAGTTACATTGCTACCCATTGCGTTGGTTGAAAGATAGAAAACATTACCATAACCACCAGTACATAACAACACAGCGTGTCCAAAATGACGCTCTAATTTTCCACCAACTAAATCACGAGCAATAATGCCACGAGCTTTTCCATCAACCTTAACAACTTCAAGCATTTCGTGACGAGCATACATTGTTACGTTGCCCAATGCTACTTGTCTTTCTAAGGCTTGATAAGCACCTATCAATAATTGCTGACCAGTTTGACCAGCAGCGTAGAATGTACGTTGTACCTGCGTTCCACCAAAAGAACGATTTGAAAGTAAGCCACCATATTCTCTTGCGAAGGGAACTCCCTGAGCCACGCATTGGTCAATAATATTTGCACTCACTTCTGCAAGGCGATGTACGTTTGCTTCTCTTGCACGATAGTCTCCACCTTTAATGGTATCATAAAATAAACGAAAAGTTGAGTCGCCATCATTCTGATAATTCTTTGCTGCATTAATACCACCTTGTGCAGCAATTGAGTGTGCACGGCGTGGACTATCTTGAAAACAAAATGCCTTTACCTTGTAACCCATTTCGCCCAAACTTGCAGCAGCACTGGCTCCTGCCAATCCTGTGCCTACAACAATAACTTCTAATTTGCGTTTGTTGGCTGGGTTCACAAGTTTGCAATGACCTTTATAGTCAACCCATTTTTCGTCTAATTTTCCTGCTGGTATTTTTGAGTCTAACATCTTTATCTATTATGAGTGAGAGTAGTTATAAAATTAATTAATCCAACCAAAATGAAAGCTTAATGGCATCATTGCAAAAGCTAAACAAACAACAATCGAAAAGCCAAAGCCTATTGCAGCAAGCATTTGATGGTATCTTTTATTATGAACACCCAAAGTTTTAAATGCACTTTGAAAACCGTGAGCAAGATGATAGCCAAGAGCTCCACATCCTAAAAGATAGGTTACTATAGTAAGGACTGTAGTAATATCACGACCAGAAAATGTATCTCTCATTTTAGCGTACAAATCAATTTCACCACCTAAACTCAGTCCTTGTGAAGAACGATTTGGGAACCAAAAATTACTAAGATGAACAGATAGGAATATTAAAATTAAAGAACCAAGTATAGCCATACTTCTACTATACCATTTGCTACCATCTTTATAGGCTACTGCATAGCCAACACTTCTTGCTTTTTTGTTTTGTACAGTTAACATATAACCTTGCACAATATGTAGTAGC